>CACZPU010000015.1 GCA_902783165.1 uncultured Prevotellaceae bacterium | reverse complement strand
GACCGTTGATATACACTTCGGCATCGCCTCGGCCCAGCACCTTCACGCCACCGTCGCGCTCAGCTTCGAGCGAAGGGATCTTCGACAAAGCATCGTTTACCGTTCCGGCTTTTTCAAGAATCGTTCCTGCCACGGTAGTGCGCATGGCATCACCTTTGGCGTGAGTCTTTGGCAACCGGCTCTTCACCACCACCTCACCGAGTGTCTGCGTTTCCTCTTTCATCTGGATGGTCAGATCATGGCCAGCATTTATATATAAGGTCTGGTAACCCACGCTGGTCACCTTGAACAGGCCATTGTTAACATTCGTCACAATCTTGAACACGCCCTGCTCGTCGGTCATGGCGCCTTGAACGAAGGCTGAGTCGGGCAGCGACAGCAGCACCACATTCACGTAGGGCATCGGTTCGCCCTTCTCGTCAATCACTCGTCCGCCCCAGTCCTGTGTCTTGGCAAACGACATCATCGTCATCATCATTGCAGCCATCAGCACTGCAAATCTTAAACTTTCTCTTTTCATATCATTCATCATTTAAATTGATTCTTTGACTTTTTGTCGTATATGACGCTGCAAAATTACAGATAGTTGCAGAAAACCCTGCATAAGTGGGATATTATGCAGGGTTTTGTGACGAATGACATGATTAAGCGTGATAACAGATTCATTTGTGTTAGCACTGTTAACACAGGAAATTGAGAAAAAAGGTGATCATTCCCGTATTGATCAAATCCGCGAACATAGCGCCTATGATCGGAACTATGAGGAAAGGCTTGACTGTATAGTGGTATTTATAGCATACAGCACTCATGTTGGCCATTGCATTGGGGGTTGCGCCAAGGCCGAAGCCACATATACCAGCACACAGAACGGCAGCGTCATAATCGCGTCCCAATAGTGGGAAGGCTACAAAAAAAGCAAAGAGAGCCATCATCAATACTTGAGATACCAAGATGACTATCAACGGAAGGGCTAAGCTTTGAAGTTCCCATAGTTTCAGGGATATCATGGCCATACCGAGGAACAGAGACAGGCAGATGTTGCCCACACTGATAATTCGCTCCATATCAAGCAACTTGTCAGCTTTCACCCATTTACCATCATCCTTGTAACTGACGAGACCAATGGTGTTGCGAACGATTGCGGCTAAGATCAAGGCTCCAAAATACGTCGGGAAAGTAATGCCTGTCTTTGCCAACAACCAACTCAATATGGTGCCACCACCCATGACCAGGATAATCCAATAAGAAGACTTCGCATATTGTTGGAACTCCAACTCGTTCGTGCTGACACGTTTGGCGCGACCTGTGGGTGAAGCCTCGTCACTCTCAATACCCGCCATTGCAGGGTCAATATCTTCATCTTGTGGCTGCATCTGTTCATGGGTCAATTTCGTGCGAATAATTCTCTCCGCCAATGGGCCGCCCAGCATAGAACCGGCAATCAAGCCAAAGGTTGCTGCCGCCATACCTATTGTGCCAGCGCCATGCAATCCCATTCCTTCAAAAACACCCGCAAATCCAGCTGCTGTACCATGTCCGCCTGTCATTGCCGCACTACCTGAAGCCATACCAATCAGTGGATCAACACCCATGAGACGTGTGACCCCTATTGGCATTAAGTTCTGAAATGCAATAATGGCAACCAATAGGACAAGCATGATGGTCAAGGATTTGCCACCTTGCTTCAACACTTTAAGGTCGCTTTGGAAACCAACGCTGGTAAAGAATGCCAGCATAAACACATCCTTCAATGTACCATCGAACGACACCTCAACATCGAAACAACAAAATAGCGCCAAGGTAATCAATGAAAAGATGATTCCACCGCTTACTGGCGATGGCACGCAGTATTTCTGGAGAAATGCTACCTTTCTCGTCAGGAACATACCGACGACGAGGGCCAAGGCTCCGATGCCGGCCGTTTGTATCATGTCCAATTCAACAATTGCCATACCCTATATCTATTATATCATTAGAATCTGTGAGTTCGATATGAAAAACGGTATATATTAAACACAGGAGTAGTATGTTTTATAACTTTTTAGTTAGAAATCAAAACGTTATATCGATTTTCCACGCCTATGACAGGTGCAAATTTAATAGTTTTTTTGTATACTCGACGTATTCTGTAATTATTTTATCCCTGAATTGAAAAAACACATGCACCTTTCCTCTAATCTAAAAAATCGCAGATTCTTTATCTCGGCTGGCATATGAATCCGTATTTTTATCTAACTTTGTATCGTAAAAAGATTGCAGATGATAGAAAATGACGATATCACGCGCCTCGGCGAATATCATCGATTGAATCGCTCACAAACACAGTAGCAATACAGAAAATCCAATGTACAAGCAAAGCATCCTCACCATCCTGCTTGCCTTCGTTGCAATGGCGGGACAGGCACAGACGAAAGTATGGAACAAAATTGTGACGGGCTATGTCAACGTGCCCATCATCAATGTAACCAAAGTATCAATCTATGATGACCGTACGGAGGTGTTCTTCCACCTGGAAGTGCCTCAACAGATGACGGGAGACGTTGTTCCCCTCGCCACTAAACCCACACTACACGCCGATGGAAAGCCCTATGCCGTGAAAGGGGCAACGGTTATCTCATTGACCGAACCCTACAAAATACCAGCAGACGGCAAAGTCGATTTCTCGCTTATCTTCGAGCCTATCCCAGCCAACACGTGGATGATAGACGTGGCAGAGCCTAACGCATGGACCTTTGCTAACGTCCACGATGCAGAGAACCAGCCTGTCGGCATTGCCGACACCTATTGGCGTAACGAGGAAACGGGCGACTGGCTGATTGGATTC
>CACZPU010000014.1 GCA_902783165.1 uncultured Prevotellaceae bacterium | reverse complement strand
GTCTTTGCGCCCTCCTCGCATACCGCCTCTGACGGCTATGTCACGGGCCTCTGCCTTACCACCGCTATGGAGTACAGCGTGGATGAGGGCGCGACGTGGTCTCCTGTGACGGAGGCCGGTGCCATCCGTCAACTGCCCTCTGGCAAGATTCTCGTGCGACTGGCTGAGACGCCCACTGCCGAGGCCAGCCGCGAAGCCTTTATCGTCATTCCCAAATATAAGAGCAATACCGACATTGACGGCGACGGTGGCACCTCACAGGGCCTCAGGAGTCCGAGAAAGTAGAGTCAGAAGATGAAAAATAAGGTTGTGCGCACATTTTTTTGAGAAAAGATTTGGTCGCGTCAGGGAAAACACCTACTTTTGCACCCGCAAAACTCAGACAGCACACTTCGGAGAGATGCTCGAGTGGCTGAAGAGGCACGCCTGGAAAGCGTGTATACGTCAAAAGCGTATCCCGGGTTCGAATCCCGGTCTCTCCGCATCTTATTTTCTTGTTGTATGAAGATGAAACACCTGTTTGCAAAGACTACCCTCATCGCCATTTTCTCTTTTATTCTCAATATGCCTGTTGTGGCGCAGAACGATTCCGCGGCTTACGTCAGAGACTCTGCCTTGGTGGATTCGCTGGCTGCAAGTATGAATGTCGCATTGCCTACTGACGGTGAAATACCCGTTGAGGAGAACGAAGGACTTCACAAGCAGTTGAAGGAGAAGTTCATAGAAGGCAATCCCGGATTCATGTCGCTTGTGGCTCTCACGCTGGTGCTCGGCTTGGCGTTTTGCATTGAGCGAATCATCTATCTGAGCATGAGCGAGATTAATGCAAAGAAGCTAATGGTGGAATTGGAGGAGAAAGTGATGGCCGGAGATGTGGAAGGGGCAAAGGATATATGCCGAAACACACGTGGGCCGGTAGCTTCCATCTGCTATCAGGGTTTGTTGCGCATTGACGAACCTATGGACGACATCGAACGGTCTATTGTTTCTTACGGGTCGGTACAGTCAGCCAACATGGAGAAAGGGTGCTCGTGGATTACCTTGTTTATAGCCATGGCTCCTTCGCTTGGATTCTTGGGAACCGTGATAGGAATGGTAATGGCGTTCGACCAGATACAGCAGGCAGGCGACATCAGCCCGACCATTGTTGCCGACGGTATGAAAGTGGCGCTGATAACGACTATCTTTGGTATCATCGTGGCACTGGTTCTCCAGGTATTCTATAACTATATCTTGTCGAAAATAGAGCATCTCACCAGTCAGATGGAGGAGTCGGCCATTACAATGCTCGACATGATTGTGAAGTACAAGCACGAAGTTGGCGGCAGCAGCCAATCTGTTTAACAGGAGGACGTGGCATGTCATACGAGAGATTGATCGACATAGAGCTCATTGTGATGTATCTGGCAGTGCTTGCAGTGCTGGGCGTTGTGGCATGGTCGGTCGTCTGTGGTCTGCGAAAGCGCGACAAGTCACAAGATGTGGTCAACAACATTCCTGCGTCAAAGATTGTATGGGGGACGGTTGCCCTGTTTGTTGTCAGCATGATAGTCACTTTTTTGCTCGGTTCCTCATCGCCGATGCAAATCAATGGGGCTGACTATGCCAAATCGTTCTGGCTCAAATCGTCCGATATGTTCATCAACACGGCCATTGTTCTATTGTTGGCGGCTGTCGTGTGCATCGCCTTTGCCATGACAGGGTTCTACAGAAGGAGGAAATAGAGCATGTTCACGCGCAGAAAAAGGCAGATTCCTGCTCTCAACACCACATCGACAGCTGATATTTCATTCATGCTGTTGATTTTTTTCCTTGTCACCACGTCGATGGATATAGACAAGGGAATCACACGTCAGTTGCCTCCTGTAGACAATAGCAAGGAAGAAGTGGTCACCGATGTGGACAAAGACAATGTGCTAAGACTGGTTGTTGACGACAAGAACAACCTGTTTGTCGACGACAAACCTATGGTTGTTGACAGTTTGAAGCAGCATGTGGTGGCTTTTCTCCAGCATTGCAAGGACGTGGAAGAGCATGTCATCTCGGTTGATGTGGACAGAAACGCCAGCTACGACACCTATTTCAATATGCAGAACGAGGTGGTGGCCGCCTATCATATAGTGAGGGATGCATATGCGAGAAAGATGTTCAATCATCCGCTTGGCGCTTGTTCTGAGGATGAAAGGGAAGCTGTGGTGAAGGCATGTCCGCAGCGTCTGGCTGAAATATATCACACCGACTTGAAAAACAGTGGGGAAGGAGGTGAGGAATGAGCATGTTTCGTCGTCACCGCCATGAGATGCCAGGATTGAACATGTCGTCAATGCCCGATTTGATTTTCACGGTTCTGTTCTTCTTCATGATTGTAACCCATATGCGGAGTGTGCCTTTGAAGGTGGCCTATCAGGTGCCGGCAGGAACGGAACTGACAAAACTCACCCGCAAATCGGCTGTTACATATATATATATCGGCAAGCCAATAGGGCAGATGCGTCATGTCATTGGCGACTCGGTAAGGATTCAGCTGAACGACAAGTTTACTGACGCATCGGCAGTTGGTGATTTTATTTCTCAAGAGCGGCAGAGCATGCTTCCCGAGGATGTTCAAGCCATGACTGTGAGTATCAAGGCAGACAAGAGCACTCCTATGGGCGTCATTACCGATGTGAAGCAAATGCTCCGCCAATCAAAAGCCAACAAGGTGAATTATTCGGCGGTGAATCGATGAACTGCTTACATACTACAACAAATTAGGGCTTTTTTCTGCTAATTTATTTGTGAAAACCATTTTTTATTATTATCTTTGCAAGTAACAAAAAAGATAAAAGTAATATGGGACATCACGATTTAGATTCACTTGACAAAAAAATTCTTAGGCTGATTGCTGCCGATGCAAGAATTCCGTTCTTGGAAGTGGCTCGTGTTTGCAATGTCAGTGGCGCTGCAATTCATCAGCGCATTCAGAAGTTGGCCAATATAGGTGTGTTGAAAGGCTCACAATTCATTATCGACCCCGAACGAATTGGATATGAAACATGTGCATATATAGGTCTTAACCTGAAGAATCCTGCCGATTTTGATTTGGTTGTTGAAGAACTACGCAAGATTCCCGAGGTAGTAGAATGTCATTATACTACTGGAGATTATGATATGTTCATCAAAATCTATGCTATGAACAATCATCATTTGTTAGATATTATTCATGACAAATTACAGCCTCTGGGATTGTCGAGAAGTGAAACTATTATTTCCTTCGGTTCTGCATTCGACCGTCAACTACCAATAGAAAATATTTTAATAGAAGAATAATACATATAGTCAAGGAGCAGAAAGCCTGATGGCAAATCTGCTCCTTGGATAGTTTTTTCCTTAGTGATAATTCCGCTTTTGTGGAATTATCTTTATCTTTTGTCAGCCTCTATTCTGTTTGCATGGTCTGTTGAGGGCGGCTCTTGATGAGCATCGCTCCTTCTGATATAGTCGGCAAATGTATATTCAAACTGATGTTTTTCATCAATTTCATGCTTCTCTGAAGAAATCATTTTCCAGTCGTCGTAAGGTGGAAAGAAGGCATCGGCTTCTTCGGGGATGTCGTTCACCTCTGTCATGCACAAACGGTCGGCTACGGAAAGTGCCTGTTTGTAGACAGAAGCACCCCCTATGATGTAGACCTCTTCTTCGGGATTGCAATGGGAGAGGGCTTCCTTAAGCGATGAAAAGCAGTCGCAGCCGGGGAATTGCTTGGCTGAACGGCTTAGGACAATATTCCTTCTGTTGGGCAGGGCGCCCTTGGGCAGACTCTCGTAAGTCTTGCGCCCCATGATGATTGTGTGGCCGGTGGTAAGCGACTTGAAACGCTTCATGTCGTTGGGAAGCCAGTAGAGCAGTTTGTTGTCTTTGCCGATGGCGAGATTCTTGGCCACGGCAGCTATGATTGTTATCATTGTTGAATGCTATGTGCTATGATTAAACGGAAACAGTTGCCTTGATGTGGTCCCACGGGTCGTAACCTTCCAGTTTGAAATCCTCATACTGAAAATCGAAGAGATTGTTCACTTCGGGGTTTAATTTCATGGTTGGCAGTGGCCGTGGAGTGCGTGTCAGCTGCAATTTTGCTTGTTCAAGATGATTTAGATAGAGGTGTGTGTCGCCGGTGGTATGGATAAACTCTCCCGGTTTCAATCCTGTGACTTGCGCCATCATGAGCAGAAGCAGAGCATAGGATGCGATATTAAATGGAACGCCAAGGAATGTATCGGCGCTTCGTTGGTAGAGCTGGAGGCTGAGTTTGCCGTTGGCAACGTAGAACTGGAACATGGTGTGACAAGGGGGTAGTGCCATCTCGTTGACTTCTGCCACATTCCATGCGCTCACAATCATGCGTCGCGAGTTGGGGTTGTTCTTAATTTGGTCAAGAACATATTGTATTTGGTCGATGGTTCCACCATGATAGTCCGGCCAAGAACGCCATTGGTGACCGTAGACAGGTCCCAGTTCACCGTTCTCGTCGGCCCATTCGTTCCATATCCTCACACCATGCTCCTGGAGAAACTTCACGTTGGTATCGCCTTTGAGGAACCATAGCAGTTCATAGATGATAGATTTTAAGTGGAGTTTCTTTGTTGTCAGGAGCGGAAAGCCATCTTCCAGATTGAAACGCATTTGGTTTCCGAAAATGCTGAGGGTGCCAGTTCCTGTTCGGTCACCCTTCTGTGTCCCCTCTGTCATGATGCGGTTAAGCAGGTCTAAATATTGTTTCATATTCTGTAGGTATATGTGTCGATTTTATTTTCCAGTTTTGAGGATAGAGATTATTGGCACGATTGCCAATGTTCTTGACAAAGCCAAGCGGAAGTTGCTTGAAACAGACCACGATGATGCCGCGCGGTGTGTCGGGCGGGAGTGTGATAGCTTCCCTGCGGAGGTATTTCATGGCGTCGGTGTACGACAGTTCTACTTGAGGGTATTTCCCTTTTTCAAGTGTCTCCGCCAATGCTTCTGCGTGATTCGGCGGTGTGTTGTCTACAGCCTTCTCCTTGGTTTTTGTCTTGGAATTCTGCCTTTTGCTGCTTTTGTTCAACTTGTTGTCGCCATCGTTCTTGTAGCTGATGCTGTCAGAGCAAAACAAAAGATGGGTGTTTTCGTGAATCATCTTGCGCAGTGAGCGACAGTCGTTTGTCTTGGGTTCTCCCTTCTTCTTGAGCACGCACATGAAGAGCCCTTCTCCACGCGATATCCCTGGGATGAAACGATAGACGGGTTCCTCGAATCCTTTGAGTAGCGAACCTGTAATGCTCCATTCGGGAATGGTGGGAATGGCGACGGGAATTGCCTGCAACTCATCGATGAAAAATCGGATGTTCTCCTCATTCTCCTTGGTGTTGAATGTGCAGGTAGAGTAGATAAGTATGCCGCCTGGCAACAGGCATTTCCATGCATCGAGAACAATTTCACGTTGCAGATGCCAGCATTTCTCCACTTTTTGACCATTCCATTCGGAAATGGCAACGGGGTCTTTCCTGAACATACCTTCACCAGAACATGGCACATCGCACAGAATCACATCGAACATTGCTCCAGAACGACTGTAGTCGGCGGGATAGCTGCTGGTGACCATGCAATTGGGATGACCCCATTTCTGAATGTTCTCCATCAACACCTGCGCCCTTGTTCTAATCGGCTCATTGCTAACAAGCAGGCTCCCTTCGTGCAATACGCTTCGAGAGGCGATGGATTTTCCGCCAGGCGCGGCGCATAGGTCGAGCATGCATACGGACTTTGTTATCAGTTCTTTGATGACGTGTTCCACAAACATTGACGAGGCTTCCTGCACATAGTAAGCTCCAGCATGCAGAAGCGGGTCGAAGGTGAAGTTGGGACGCTTGTCGAGATAATAGCCATAGGTGCTCCACGGAACAGGCTCCAACGTGGCCACTTCTTCCATGAAATCAGGAATCCTAGTGCTTTTCTTGGGATTTATTCGCACGCTGACAGGCGGATTCTCCTGCATACCTTTAGTGAACAAAGACCATTGTTCTTCGTTCAAAATTTGTTTCATGTTTTGGGTGAATTCCTCAGGAAGCTGCATGTCTATTTCTGTAAAAGCCCCCAAAGATACGAAATTTTATTTAAAGTTTTGGCAAAAAACTTTGTGCATTTGATTTTTTAAATTAAATTTGTACTTCAATTAATATGTGCAAGTCATGAGAAAGGTAATTGTAAGATTATTTTCAGTATGTGCAATGATGATGTTCTTGGCTCCTGTCAATGCCCAGGAGAAAGAGGATAAGAATATTTTGAATCATATGTCGGGAGCTGTTACGGCAGGAACGGCTGGTATCGGTATTGACTTGTCTATGCCAATAGGCGACAAAGTCAGAGTGCGTGCCGGTTATACTTTTGTGCCGTCGGTGAAAACAACAATGCATTTTGGACTAACCGAGGAGAAAACCGGAAGCAGTTCTTCTGGAACGACAGGTGGCAATACCAATGGAAAGATTTCTAAAGAAAGATTTCTGCGCTATAAAAATGCTTTCGGCGCATTGACAGGTTATGAGTTGAGCCGCAGCGTGGCTGTCTACGGTCGCCCTACGATGCAAAATGGCAAACTGCTTGTTGATGTATTCCCTTTCCGCAATAAGAAATGGAGTCTGACGGGTGGTATCTTCTTCGGACCAAGAAGCATAGCGAGAGCCTATAACACAACCGAGGCCATGCCCTTGCTATTGTCGGTAGGCATGCACAACCATCTTGTTTCTGAAGCTAAAAGAACCATGGAGCAGACTGGTGGAAAAAGTGGTTATATCACAATCGCTGGGGTGGATAATAATGGAGAAGAATATGAGTATAAATTGATTATAGCAGGTCCGGAGTCAGATCTTCCTATGGACCTAAGCAAGCGAAAACTGATGGGCTTCCAGCTTGGCGACTATTTCCTCACACCCGATGAGGACGGCATGGTGAAGGCAACAGCCAAGACCGATCCTATTCGTCCGTATCTTGGCTTTGGATATGGCGACTATGAACCGAAAGGCGACAAGAAGTATGGCGTGATGCTGGAGTGCGGTTTGCTTTGGTGGGGCGGAACACCTGTTGTCGACTGCTATGGAACTGACCTTGCCACCCAACACGTGAAAGGTTCTGTTGGTGGATACATCAATGTTATAAAGGCATTGAAAGTGTTCCCGGTTATCAATATTCGCATTTCCCGTCGCCTGTTTTAGCAAGCTAGGCCTGTCTCCTTGACATGATAGGCTTGTTAGGGCTTGATGATGACTCTGTTAGCAGATGACGAGATGTTCTATGATGTCGATTTTTAAGTTCTTTCATTTGTGGACAGCTATATTTGTGAATAATCTCATACTGGTGTCTCAAGTTCTTGTCATTCGTAATACGGGTGGTGGAACACTATTCTGTTATGTATAGAAAGTGGCTCAACCACCCGTATTATGATGTTAAATAGTGTTTTTATTCATTGATTATATCTTTTTGTGCAACTTTATCTGCTTCTTTTTCGTCAAACATATAAATTGACGACAACTTTTTTATTCACACCATCATCATAGAAATACAATAATGAAACAACTATTAAGCATATCTACAACAATGAAACAACTAATTCTTTATCTGGCATTGGCGACAATGATGCTTGTCGTGCCGGGAGCGATGAACGCACAGAAACACCGTCACAATCCACAGATTGTGCAGGCGGTGGACGATGCAACAGACACTTTGGGCTTGGAGGCTTACTCTGATACAACATCAACCGTTATCTCTGGGGCCAATAGCAGTTCCATCGAAGACGATATAGCCAAGGAAGTCGCCGATGAAATCTTCTCAGACCTCAAAAACAATAATGTAAGAACAGTGACGGGTATTATTGGAGGGGTGCTAATCGTGTTGCTGGTACTTCTTTTCCTCTTGGCTCCGTTTATTCTAATAGCAGTCGTGATCTATCTCTTGCTGCGCACACGCAACCGTCGTTACCAAATTGCAGAAAAAGCGATAGAGAACGGGCAGGAAATTCCAAGAGAACTGCTTGTTACAGAGCGTCAAAGTGACGATTTGATGTGGAAAAAAGGCATTCGGAATTTGTTCCTTGGGGCAGGCCTGGCTATCCTGTTTCATTGCTGGGACATGGATTTCTTTGCCGGATTTGGATGGCTTCTCGCTCTCTATGGGGTTGGACAGGCTGTTATTGCTAAATCATCTTCCAAGAGAAGTGATGATAAGGCCGATGATATGAATTTGAATAATTGACAGTAATAATAAAAAACAAAAGAATATGGTACAGAAAAGATTAACACGTTCCAACGACCGAGTGATTGCTGGTGTGTGTGGAGGTTTGGCAGAATACATGGATGTGGATCCAACGGTTGTGCGCTTGGCCTATGTGATATTAACATTTTTCACTGCGTTCTCCGGAGTTATTCTCTATCCCATCTTATGGTTGATTATGCCAGAGAAATCGGTTTGAAGCAGTGGCGAGTTATTGATAAATTAAGTAAAAAAGACGTTTATGTCTTCATTGAGCGATTTTTCCCTTGTCACACAGGTGGCTGTTATGCGAAACAAACGAGCCTTTGGGCAGCTTGTTGAGAAATATCAGTCGCCTGTGCGAAGGTTCTTTATGAGCCACACCTTGGGAGATGTGCAACTCAGTGATGATTTGTCACAAGAAACTTTTATCAAAGCTTATACGAATATTGCCTCATTTAGGAAAATGTCGAGCTTCTCCACATGGCTGTTTCGCATAGCCTATCATGTGCTTTATGATTACAAGCGCAGCCATAAGGTAACAACAGACGTGGATTGCCTTGTTGGAAACAGTTCGGCAGTTCGTCACGATGAGGTTCTGAAAATGGATATCTACAACGCACTTGGTGTTCTGAAACCAGATGAGTTAACTTGTGTGACGCTTCAGCTGATGGAAGGTTATCCGATAGAAGAGATTTCTGAAATAACGGGTATGGCATCTGGTACGGTCAAGTCGCATTTGTCAAGAGGTAAAAAACGCCTTGCATTGTATTTAAAGGAGAATGGATATGGAAAGTAGAAATGATGATATAAAGAAAGAAGACATGCTCGATGAAGAACTGGTGGCTTCCTTCTTCGAAGAGCATAAGATGGAGTTCAATGATGATGGTTTCACACAAAGAGTGATGCATCGTTTGCCAGAAAGAGGCAATCGAGTGGCTCGTATATGGTCGGTTGTCTGTGCTGTTTGCGGCATCGTGCTCTTCATCGTTGCCAAGCCTTGGCATTCTTTTGGTTCCACCATTTTCAGTTGGTGGGTGGACATGAATACAAGCGATGTCTGGTACCAGTCAAGTCCGGTAATGGTATACCTGTCGCTATTGTTGCTGATGGCTGTCGGCGGTTACCAACTGGCTATGTCGGAGCGATGAAGTAAGCTATTCTACTACGAAGAAACCTTCGTCCTCCTCTTTGCTGTTTTTGGTGCTTGGCTTACTCTTGGGAGGGTTCTTAAGCTGACCCTTTTCGTCGAACATTCCGTAGGTGGTGCGTAGAACAATGAATTCTGTGCGCCTGTTCAGCTGATTACATATTTCTTCCTTTTCCTTGTCGTTTAGTTTCTTGATATATTCTTCTGTCAAGATGTCGTTCTCTTTCAGCCAAGGATACTTCTCGGTCATCTTCTTTCTGATAGTCTTGGGCTTCTCCACACCGTAGCCTTTGGGCGTAAGTCTGTCCTTGGCAATACCATGCTCAATGAGATAGTTAACTACCGATTCGGCTCTTTTTTGCGAGAGCCGTTTGTTATAGTCGGCACTGCCTCGATAATCGGCATGGGCACTCAACTCAATGGTTACATTCGGGTTTTCGTTCAGCAGTTTCACTAGTTCGTCGAGCGAGGCTGCCGATTCGGGTCGTAGGGTAGCCTTGTCGAAATCGTAGAAGATATTGTCTATCAGTACCGGCACACGGATAGATGCAAGCGGGAACTGCAAGGTGTGTTCTTCCGACTCGCTTACAGGCTTCACTGTCAGTTCTTCCTTATGATTGAGAAAACCTTTGCAAACGGCCATGAAGATGTAGTTTACTCCCGGTTGTATCTCTTGCTCAAATGAACCGTCACCCTTTACAGGCAGTTTCATGTTTGTGCCATCATCGCCAATCATGTAGACTTGGGCTGCTGGTAACTCATAACCGTCCATCTCATACACCCAACCTTTGACGGTTTGTATGATTTCCGGATTCTCAAAGCTGTAGATGTGATCCCAGCCGCGCCCGTCTCCGCGGTTGGATGAGAAGAAGCCGCGGTTGTGCGGACCTTCGAAGGTACAACCGAAGTCATCGCCTTGTGAGTTCAGCGGATATCCAGGATGTTCCAAAACGTAGTGCCCGTTCTTTCCCACCTTTGCAATAAAGATGTCGAGGCCGCCCATTCCTGGATGTCCGTCAGATGAGAAATAAAAATCTCCGTTAGGCCTGAAGGTGGGGAACATCTCGTTTCCTTCGGTATTGATAGGTTCGCCAAGGTTTTCAACGCCACCTGTTCCGGATGATGTAAGCCTGGTTCTCCAAATGTCGAGGCCCCCTTTCCCGCCGGGCATGTCTGAAACAAAGTAGAGCCACTGGCCGTCTGGCGAAATGGCAGGATGCGCATAGCTTGACAAGGTGTCGCGCGATATTTCCAATAGCGATGCTTTTCCCCAGGCGGCATCAGCCCTGTTGGATGTCATGATGGTTGCATAGCGTGGGTATTGAGGGTCTGTAGCGCATTGGGTGATGTACATGACTCGCTGGTCTGTAGAGAAACAGCAAGCGCCTTCATCGAATTCGGTGTTCAGTCCAGAGTCAATGGTCTGTGGCTTTCCCCATTTCCCCTTGTCGTCTTTTTGAGAAAAGAAGATATCGCCAGCCTTTGCACCAGTGATTCCGCTCAATTCGTCTCCCTGTGCTTCGTTGCGAGTGGAAGAGAAAAAGAGTTGGTCGTATTCGTCTCCGCACAGCATAGGCGAGTAATCGGCCCTTCGCGAGTTGAACACATCCATCTTTTTCACCGTATATCTCGAACCCAATTGTTTGATTTCGGGCGCGTTCTGTGCCGATTTCAGTCCGTTGCGTGCTAGTTCGTTGTTGGGCAGTGAGTCTAAAACCAATTGGAATTCCTTTGCCGCTTCTTTGTAGTTGCCGTTTCGGAGTAGTTGTCGTGCAAACGACAAGTGGGTTTGGATATTGTCTTGCTTGTATCTTATCACGTTTCTGTAGGCGGCAATGGCTTTGGGAGCAGCGTTTATCTTTTCGTAGCATAGGGCCATCTTGGCGGCCCTCTTGCCTCGCGTGTCCCTCTCTTTTGCAGGTGTCCGTGTGTATGCTTGTTTGAATTGTTCCGCTGCATCATAATATTCTCCCAAGGCGAGAAACTTCTCGCCCTTCTTCATGTTTTTGTCTGCCCCACAAGAAAGGAGCAGAAAAGAGAGTATCAATATGATGACAGCCTGATAACGCATACTATCTCATAAAACGCGGAAATCAGGAAATTATTGTTTTGAAGATGTGTTCTTGTTGATTGGAGCCAGACGGAGAATCGTTTGAGGTATTGCAATACTTCGTGACGACAGTCTAATTCTAAGTGTCAAAAGGTTTCCTGAAAGTGCATCCGTTTTTCCATTCGCTGCAACCATAGGCTGTCTTTCCTTTGATGATATGTCCTTTCCCGCATAGTGGACAGGGTTTCCCTATCATTTCATCGGTAACGACTTCCGGGGCATTGGCATTGTCGTTAGGTTCGGTTGCTTTCTTTTTCGTTGCTTTCTTCTTTGCTGGGGCTTTCTTGGTGGGTTTCTCCTCAACGGCTACAGGTACACGTCGGTTGCTGTTGTCGGCCAATACTTGGCTGACAATGGTATTGATTTGTACTTTCAGTTCGGAAATGAATTGGGAGGCATCGTATTTCTGATGCTCAATGTCGCGCAGTTTTTTCTCCCAGATACCTGTCAGCTCACAGCTTTTCAGCAGTTCCTCCTTAATCATGTCGATGAGTTCGATTCCTGTGGGCGTGGCAACAAGGCGTTTCTTCTCACGTTTTATATAGTTGCGCTTGAACAATGTCTCAATGATGCTTGCCCTGGAGGATGGCCTTCCGATGCCGTTTTCTTTCATGGCAGCCCTCAGTTCCTCGTCTTCCACAAACTTACCGGCTGTTTCCATGGCGCGCAAGAGCGTTGCTTCAGTATAATAAGGTGGGGGAGTGGTTTGCTTTTCTGTGAGTGTTGGCTTGTGCTCGCCGCTCTCTCCCTTCACGAACGAAGGAAGCGTCTTTTCTTCCTCATCTTTTTTCTCCTCATCGTCGGTGGAAACAAGTGTTGCCGACGACTGTGGTTGAGCATATACCGTTCGCCATCCCAGGTCAAGGATTTCTTTTCCTGTGGCCTTGAATTCCACCACGTCTTTCGCAGCGTTGTCACTCTTCACTTCCCCCAACACCGTGGTGGTTGCAAACTTGCAGTCAGGGTAGAACACGCTTATGAATCGGCGCGCGATGAGGTCATAGACATGGCGTTCCAAGTCTGTCATGTTCTGGGGAATCACTCCAGTGGGAATGATAGCATGGTGGTCGGTCACCTTGCTGGTGTCGAACACACGTTTTGATTTCGTCAGCGGTTTCCCTCCCAATGGGCGCACCAGTTCAGCATAGGCAGGTGTTCCACCATATTTCACTTGATAGAGCCCATTCATGATTTGCGGGCACTTGGGATAAATGTCGTCAGAAAGGTATTGGGTGTCCACACGTGGGTAGGTGGTCAGTTTGCGTTCGTACAACGACTGTATGATGTTCAGCGTCCTTTCGGCACTCATGCCGTACTTGCGGTTGCAGTCCACCTGTAGCGAAGTCAGGTCGTACAGCTGCTTGGGCGACTCTTTTCCGTTCTTCTTCTCCACCTTGGTCACTGTGAAAGGCTTGCCTTGAATGATGCTGAAACTCTTTTCGCCCTCCTCCTTACTGTCGAACTTACCTTTGGTGGCAGTGAACAGCGTGTCGCGGTAGATGGTGGAGAGCACCCAGTAGGGTTCGGGCTTGAAGTTGTCTATTTCTTTTTGGCGGTTGACAATCAGCGCAAGGGTAGGCGTTTGCACGCGTCCAATGCTCAGCACCTGCCGGCTCTGACCGTATTTCAGCGTATAAAGTCGTGTGGCGTTCATGCCCAGAAGCCAGTCGCCGATGGCTCGGCTCAATCCTGCCAGATACAAAGGCTGGTAGTCTTGCTGGTCTTTTAGCTGTTGGAATCCTTCGCGGATGGCCTCGTCGGTCATCGATGAAATCCACAGGCGTTTCACCGGACACTTGGCCTGAGCCTTCTGCATCACCCATCGTTGAATCAATTCTCCTTCCTGGCCGGCATCACCGCAGTTCACAATGCCGTCGGCCTTCTGCATAAGCCGCTCAATGATGGCAAACTGTTTCTGTATGCCCTTGTCTTCAATGAGTTTGATGCCGAACCGTTGCGGAATCATAGGCAGCGACGACAAACTCCATGCCTTCCACATCGGTGTATAGTCGTGCGGTTCCTTTAGTGTGCACAAGTGACCGAATGTCCACGTCACTTGATACCCGTTGCCCTCCATGTATCCGTCTTTCTGGCTTGTCGCCCCTATGATGCGTGCGATGTCGCGCGCCACGCTGGGCTTCTCAGCAATGCAAACTATCATTTCTTATTCTTTTAGCATGCAAAGGTAAACATTTTTTTGTAAACTGAAATAGCATTGGACATTTTAATTTATAGTATAGGGGCTTGGCAAACCTGGTTTGTCGGAAAGCACGGATGACTCCCATAATGACTGAGCGGCTTTCAAAGCACGTTTTTTTCAACGAAGTTGGTAAGAAGCCTTGTATACAGGTAGTAGACAAAACATGGCTGTTGTCTTTCTTGCTTTGTTGAGATGTCTTTCTTTTCCCAATGGGATATCGCAAATAACTGGAGGTAAAGTCATGTGACAGTGTACTTTTGGATGACAAAGGTCCCTTTCGACCAATCATAATCTCTTTCCCTTTGTTGATAAACCGGAATGTTGGTACCTCCCGAAATGAAAAATAAATAAGAAAAAATAAGGCATTTTATTATGACTATCGGATTTTTTTCGTATATTTGCAAATCAATCTATTACTAATGACCTAAATATTTCTAATAATTTATATAATAATCACATGAAAATCGGTTTATTTATTCCTTGTTATGTGGACGCTGTCTACCCCGAAGTAGGCGTTGCCACATATAGGCTCTTGAAAAGTCTTGGTTTGGATGTAGAATATCCACTAAACCAAACCTGCTGTGGACAGCCAATGGCCAATGCCGGATTTGAAAAGAAGGCTATACCATTGGCAGAGAAATTTGAGGACAAGTTCAAGGGCTTTGACTATGTCGTTGCTCCTAGCGTGAGTTGCACGGCATTTGTAAAAATCAACTATCCCCGTTTGTTGAAAGGAAAGCATGAATGCACAACGTCTGACAAGATAATGGATGTGGTGGAATTCCTGCACGATGTGGTGAAGGTGGACAAGCTTCCGGGTAAGTTCCCGCACAAGGTGAGCCTGCACAACTCGTGCCATGGTGTGCGTGAGTTGGGACTCAGCTCTCCTTCTGAGCAGAATGTCAATAAATTCAATAAGATAAAGGATTTGCTCGAGTTGAAGGAAGGCATTGAGGTGGTTGAGCCTGAACGTCCTGATGAGTGTTGCGGATTTGGTGGAATGTTCTCTGTAGAGGAGACCGCCATCTGCGAACAAATGGGTAAGGACAAGCTGAAGCGTCACATGGACACCGGTGCTGAATATATCACAGGCCCAGACTGCTCGTGCCTGATGCATATGGCTGGTGTGGCTAAAAAGCAGAATATTGCCATGAAGTTTAAGCATGCCGTTGAAATACTGGCTGCCGGAATTTAAACATACAACAATTCATAATCCGATATTATTATGAGTACATCGCATAGTATTGCAGCAAAAGAGTTCTTGAAGAACCAGAAATATGCGGGCTGGCACGATGCAACGTTCTGGTCGGTTCGCACCAAGAGAGACAATATGGCCTATGGGTTGGAAGAATGGGAGCAGTTGCGTGAGAAAGCTTCTCAGATTAAGCGTCACACCATTACCCATCTCGACGAATACCTTGACCAATTTGCCACCAATGCAGAGAAAAACGGTTGCATTGTCCATTGGGCAAAGGATGCCGACGAGTTCAATGAGATTGTGTACGGCATTCTGAAAGACCACAATGTGAAGAAGTTGGTAAAGAGTAAGTCGATGCTCACAGAGGAGTGTGAGATGAATCCATACCTTGAGGAACGCGGCATCGAAGTGGTGGAGACCGACTTGGGTGAACGCATCATTCAGTTGAAAGGACAGAAGCCAAGCCATATCGTGATGCCTGCCATCCACTTGAACCACGATGATGTGGGCGAGCTGTTCGAAGAGAAATTGGGAACAGAGAAAGGCAATCATGATCCAACCTATCTTACTTATCAAGCACGACTGAGCCTGCGCAACGAATTCCTTACAGCCGACGCCGGTATGACAGGCGGTAACTTTGGTATCGCAGCTACGGGCGACATCGTTGTATGCACCAACGAAGGCAATGCCGACATGTCGACCTCTTGCCCGAAATTGCATATCGCAGCTGTAGGCTTGGAGAAGATTATACCGAACTACGACTGCCTGGCAGTGTTCCAGCGCATGCTTTGCCGTGCAGGTACAGGTCAGCCAACAACCACTTTCACATCGCATTTCCGCAAGGCTCGTCCAACAGCCGACCAGATGCATATCGTATTGGTGGACAACGGTCGCTCGGAGTGGATAGGCAATCCTGAGCACTGGGAACTGCTGAAGTGTATTCGCTGCGGCTCTTGTATGAACACCTGTCCAGTATATCGTCGCTCCGGAGGTTATTCCTATTCATATTTCATTCCCGGACCAATTGGCATCAACCTCGGTATGCTGCGTAATAAGGAGAAGCACAGTGGCAACGTGAGTGCCTGCACTCTTTGCTTGAGCTGCCAGACTGTTTGTCCTGTAAAAGTGAACTTGGGTGACCAAATATACCAGTGGCGCCAGCAGTTAGACGACTTTGGCACCGCCAATCCGCAGAAGAAGATGATGTGCAAGGGCATGAGTGTGCTGTTTGGTAGCAGTGGCTTATACAATACAGCCATGAAATTCGCACCTTTGGCCAACTGGGTACCCAGCGGTTTGATGCATTGCGGATTGAATCCATGGGCTCAAAGCGGACATAAGATGATGAAGTTCCCGAAGAATTCGTTCCAGGAGTTGTGGAAGAAAGGAAAAGTTAAGTAACCGTTCTTAATCAAACGTTATTATGAGTAAAAAAGAAGAGATTCTGTCAAAGTACAGAAAAAACATACAGCAGAAATTTGATATGCCCGACCTCTCGGACATCAAGGGCATTACTTATCCAGACCCATTGGCACAGTTTATCTCCATGACTCAGAATGTAGGAGGCAAGGTGGTGGAACTGAAGCCTGGACAAGATATCAATGAGCTTGTCAAGGAGTTGTATCCAGAGGCAAAAGAGATTGCCAGCAATCTGCCCGAGATTACTATTGCAACCCGCAATCCTGACACAATCGGTTCTCCCCAGGCATTGAACGGTACCGACGTAGGTGTCATCAAGGGTGTGTTCGGCGTGGCCGAGAACGCCTGTGTGTGGATTCCGCAGCAGATGGTGGAGAAAGCCGTTTGCTTCATCTCGGAGAATTTAGTCATCTTGCTGAAGAAGAGCGAGATAGTGAACAATATGCATGAGGCTTACAAGCGCATAGAATTCAACGACTATGGGTACGGCACATTCATCAGCGGACCGTCAAAGACCGCTGATATTGCCCAAGTGCTGGTGATGGGTGCACAGGCAGCCCGCTCCGCTACAGTGGTATTGCTGCCATAGACTGGATTATTGGAAACGATTGAGGAGGCCGACAATGTGTTCGGCCTCTTCTTTTGACATGGCCTGATTGCAGGGAATGCTTAGTTCCTGTTCATGGATGAGTTCCGTTATGGGGTAGGAGAGGACATTCCATTCCTGGAAACATTGCTGTTTGTGTGGTGGTATGGGATAGTGGACCATGGTATTCACACCATTGTCAAGAAGGTATTGCTGCAGTTTGTCTCGTTCTTTGCATAGGATGGGGAATATATGGAACACACCGTTGTCGGTCGAAGGAAGCGTAAGCAACGGATTGGACACATTATTGATATATATGTTGGCTATCTCGCGCCTTAATGCGTTGTCGGCATCGAGGTGCCTCAGTTTCACATCCAATATCGCTGCCTGTATTTCGTCCATGCGGCTGTTGCGCCCTTTATACTGGAAGACATACTTTTTGGACGAACCGTAATTGGTTAACGATTCGACAATTTTAGCCAACTCCTCATCGTTGGTCGTAACAGCACCAGCATCACCTAATGCTCCGAGGTTCTTGCCAGGGTAGAAACTGTGGCCGGCGGCATCTCCTAACGAACCAGTTCGCTTTGTCTCGTTGTAAACACATCCATGGGCCTGTGCATTGTCTTCAATCAATTTCAGACCATGACGGTGGCAAATGTCGGCAATCTTTTGGGTATAGGCACAGAATCCATAGAGATGGACAATCATCACGGCTTTGGTTTTTTCTGTGATGGCACATTCTATCTTGTCTTCATCTATTTGGAACGTGTCAATGCGAGGTTCCACCAACACAGGTTGAAGACCGCATTCCGATATGGCGAGGATACTTGCAATAAAGGTGTTGGCAGGAACAATTATTTCGTCGCCTTTGCTCATGACGCCCAATTCCATATAAGCCTTGAGAATGAGCGTCAGCGCATCAAGTCCGTTGCCGCATCCAATGCAACACTTTGTACCGATGTAATTGGCATAGTGACTTTCGAAACGTCGTGTTGCCTCTCCTCGCAGATACCATCCGCTACTCAGCACTCCTTCAATGGCTTGGCGAATTTCTTCCTCATAGGGGGCGTTCACCCGTTTCAACTCCAAATACTCTATAGTGTCCATATCGTTCTGTTCTTGTAAAGTTACTTTATTGTTATGTCTGCCAAATCTTGATTGTTAATATTTTGTAGAAAAGGAAACGACAAGAGGAGAAGCAAGATAGCAAAAGAGGTGAATGGCGTGTTCTATGACCGTTTACAAATCCCATTCGTACCAGTCATAGCAAATACCACGTCCTCCAAAACCTTCCTTTTGGTAAATCAGTTTCTCGTTTAGATAGGTGCCATGTTCTTCTGTTGAGATGCCGAAATCAAAGAAGGCATGACCAGACAACGATTTTGAAATCACTTGGTCAAACAGCAAATCCAATGCATGAAGTTCTTTTCCTCTTTCGTTGGCTGCAATATATTGAGAATGAACAACACAATTGGTCACATAAAGCACTGTTCCGCCTATAACCGTTTGCCCTTCCTTGACAACGACCAATCGTATTTGCTTTGGAAAACGTTGGTGTAACAATAGCAGTTCGTTAACGGTATGCACTGGGGCCAACTGATACTTGTGTAGTAGATTATCTGCGAGAATATCCCAAAATGCCTTCCAGTCTTCCGACTCTTCCACAGAGAGTCCTGCAGCGCTTGCCTTCCTGCTTCCGCACTCTCTAATTCGATACCATTTGTTGGGGCATTTTTTTGAAATGGCGGATGATAGATTTCTTGCAATTATTTTGGCTTGACAGACTTTCATGATGGCATAAAGGTCTTCTTCTGCCGGTTGTTGATGGTATATCCAAGGTATGGGCTTGTAAACCACTTTTTTGATGGTTTCTTCCCTTAGCATGTCATTCAATTGAAAGAATATGGAGGTCACCTCGGCAGCAGTGGCTTTTTCATTCATCATCAACCCTCCATAAGTAAGACCTTGATGAGAATAGAATATGCCGTTCTTCACATTGCCGGGCAGCAAGGCATAGAGTTTCCCTTGCCGATAAACCATCAGAGAATGGTCTTCGAAACGGTCGGCATGATAATCCATATAGCGACGGTCCAATAAAAATGTACCGTTCTTCGACTGTGCCACGAAATGGTTCCAGGCATCAGCCATATCTGGATTGTATCTTCTTATTTCGAACATCCTACATATTTTAAGAATTCGTCGTAGTCTTCGATATAATCATCAGCGTTGTATAGTTCGGATGCCAATACCAAACATACGGCACCACTGGAGAAATCGTCCAATGTTCTCCATGTGTTGGTTTCAATGAGGAGCCCTTGATATGGATGGTTCAGAAGAATGGTCTCTTGCTCGCGCCCATTGTCGAGTGTCACATGAAACGAACCACTTAGGGCAATCACCATTTGCCTTAATTTCTTGTGGGCATGCCCACCACGGCATTCTCCTGCCGGCACATCATAGGTCCAGTAGACGCGAGCTATCTTGAACGGCACCTCCTTCATCTCCTCCACCACGGTAAGATTGCCGCGAGGATCGGTTATCTTGGGCAGGTCTATTATTTTACCAATCATTTCTTTATCATTTTTGTGTCCTATGTATGCTTCTTTGATAAACTGTTCAATACGCTTTGGCATCAAGAACCATTAGGAAAAAATCCAGTCCTTAATTTTTGTCTATATGAGATTCCAATGATTGTTTCATCAAAAGCCATTCGGGTGTGATGGCCAGTTTCCGCAGGTTCTTGTCAATTTGTTGTATCATGTCTTCTGCAGACAGGTCTGCATCGTGAGCCAATTCATCAAGCGCTTTCTGCTCATGATCGAGTATGCCGAAGTAATGCAGCAGAGTGTCTTCTTCTTCCGGTGGCAGCAATCGCACCAGATGCTCCACATAGTGTGACATCTGATGGGAGATGCTTTCCGGGTAGTAATGCAAGCGTACCAGAAAGGATTGCAATTCTTTTGTCAGTGCGTCCATTATCTGTTGGCGTACATGTTTTCGTAATATTTCTGGTAGTCACCGCTTGTCACATTGTCCAACCACTCTTGATTGTCAAGATACCATTTTACAGTCTTCTCAATACCTTCCTCGAACTGAAGCGACGGCTCCCAGCCCAGTTCACGCTGCAGCTTGCTGCTGTCGATGGCGTAGCGAAGGTCGTGACCGGCTCGGTCGGTGACAAAAGTGATGAGGTTCATGTCCTCTCCCTCTTTGCGACCTAACAAACGGTCTGTGGTGTTGATGAGCACTTTGATGATGTCAATGTTCTTCCATTCGTTGAAACCGCCGATGTTGTAGGTCTCTGCAATCTTTCCTTTATGGAAAATAAGGTCGATGGCACGGGCATGGTCCTCCACGAACAACCAGTCGCGCACGTTCTCGCCCTTTCCATATACGGGCAGGGGCTTGCGGTGGCGGATGTTGTTGATAAAGAGGGGAATCAGTTTCTCAGGGAACTGATAGGGGCCATAGTTGTTAGAGCAATTGGTCACGACAACAGGCATGCCGTAAGTGTCGTGATAAGCCCTGACAAAATGGTCGCTTGATGCCTTGGCGGCACTATAGGGGGAGTGCGGATTGTATTTCGTGGTTTCTACGAAGAATTTTTCTCCGTATGCCAGATGGTGCTCCGATGATGAGGCGGTTGTTGTGAACGGCGGTTTGATGCCTTCGGGGTGGGTCAGCTCGAGAGCGCCATACACCTCATCGGTAGAGATATGGTAGAACCGCTTGCCCTCGTATTTTTCTGGCAACGACTCCCAATAGAGCTTGGCTGCCTGTAGCAGCGACAGCGTTCCCATCACGTTGGTCTTGGCGAAGGTAAACGGGTCTTTGATACTTCTGTCTACATGGCTTTCTGCTGCCAAATGGATAATGCCATCTACCTTTTTGTCTTGCATGAGCTGGTAGAAGGCTTCGAAGTCGCAGATGTCCATTTTTACGAATTCGTAGTTGGGCTTGTCCTCAATGTCTTTCAGGTTGGCAAGGTTGCCGGCATAGGTCAGTTTGTCGAGGTTGATGATGTGGTAATCGGGATACTTGTTCACAAAAAGACGAACCACGTGGCTCCCGATAAAGCCTGCTCCACCAGTAATAACGATTGTTCTCATGTTTATGAATTCTTTTTTTGTTTTTTGTTTTCTCTTTTTTTGTAAATCCAATCCAGCCCATAAATGATGATGCTGGTGACGAGTGTCTGGATTATTAGTTCAATCCAGGGGATTTCTTTTCCAAACATTGCCCTTATCAGGACAAATGTAATAAAGAGTCCCACAGCAAAAATAAGGATTTTCAATATTGCAGATATACTTTTCTTCATAGATAATCTATCTGTTGTTTTTACCATCCTAAAGTAATAACCTCGCAATCGGACATTTTATTGCCTTCGACGGTCAATCTTATCAAAGTTCTTTCCTTGTGCCATCCTTGCAGCCCTGCCGCCCCGGGGTTGATGTGCAGCAGATTCAGGGTTTTGTCGTATTTCACTTTCAGTATGTGCGAATGCCCGGAGATGAACAATTGTGGCGGATTTGCGTAGATTTGTCCGCGGATGCTGGCATCATAGTTACCGGGATATCCGCCAATATGTTTCATCAACACTTCCACGTCCTCGCATTTCCATCGCAGTTTTTCGCTGTACATCCTACGCAAGTCGCCTCCATCGCAATTCCCATAGACAGCCCGAAAAGGTCGGAATTCAGCCAATCGTTCAGCCACTTCTACACTGCCAATGTCGCCAGCGTGCCATATTTCGTCACATGGCTCGAAATAATGTAGGTACTTGTCGTCCCAGTAGCTGTGCGTATCGCTTATTATTCCGATTCTTTTCATAGGTTGAAGCGTCTTTTGATGAATTCGGCAATGAGCATAGCCGTATCTTCCGGACCTAAGATGGTGGAATCTATACAGAGGTCGTAGCTGGAGGCATGCCCCCATTTCTTTCCAGTATAATAGTTGTAATAGGAGGCGCGCTGGCTCTCGATATGCCCAATTCGGCGCACGGCCTCGTCGTGGTCCACTCCTTTCTCGCGCATGAATAGTGCGGCACGGGCTTCAAGGGAGGCCGTGATGAAGATGTTGACCACTCGGGGGAAATCGCGTAGCACGTAGTCGGCACATCGCCCTACAAATACGCACGAAGACTTCTGCGCTGCCTTGATGATGGCATCGCTTTGGAATTTGAAGAGGCTTTCCTGTGAGAAATTGTTCTGATAAAAATGCTCGCCTCCCATGCTGTTGGTGCTTGGCACGTGGAGGAAACGTAAAAAGCCTTTGCGCTCATCGCTCCGCTTGAGGAATTCCTCCGAGAAACCACTCTCGCGTGCGGCCAGGTTGAGCAGCTCTCGGTCGTAATAATTGGCATTAAACTCCTTGGCTAGTAAACGACCTATCTCCAAACCGCCTGCGCAGACCTGGCGGCCTACATTGATGATTAAATTATTTTCCATGAGTCTTTAATTTACGTAGATACCATAGCAACAAGGGTATAGTCATTGAAAACGAACCCAAATCGCTTACGGGCATAGAATACCACACACCGTCGAGCCCCCATTTCAAAGGAAGTAGGTAAGCCAGTGGCAGAAGCATGATGAGTTGTCGTGTCAGCGAAAGGAAAATGGAGATCTTCACTTTGCCGATACATTGGAAGAAATTGGTGATAACTGCTTGCGAACCTACCACAAAGAACACCAACATGTCTATCTTGATGCCCTTGGAAGCAAGGTCAAGCAGATGGGCATCGGTGGTGAAAATACGGGCAATCTGCCTCGGGAATAGCATGGAGAGCCCCCAGCCAACCAGAAGGATGGATGTGGCGGCAGCAATGGCTATCCAAAGGCACTTCAACATTCGGTCATATTTCTCTGCTCCATAGTTATAGCCAACGATGGGTTGCATGCCTTGTGTGATACCAATCACAAACATGAAGAAGACCATTACCACGGAGTTGGCTATCGAATAAGCGCCTACGGCCATGTCGCCTCCATAATGAACAAACTGGTTGTTCATGAAAATAACAATGACGCATGAGGTGGCATTCATTAAAAATGGTGATATGCCGATGCCGATGATGTTCCTCACCAAGCTCGCCTTCAACTTGTAAATGCCTTTTTTTAGGTGAATCAGCTCTTTTTTGTTGGAGAAGATGTACATCTGCCAACAAAGTGCCATGGTTTGGGAGGTAATGGTGGCAAGCGCAGCTCCTCGTATGCCCCACCTGAACCACCACACAAAGGCAATCACCAAAAGGATGTTCATGCCCACGGTGAAAAGTACGGCATACATGGCATGGCGTGGCTTGCCTACTGCCCGCAACACTGCATTCATGCCGAAATACATGTGGGTAATCAAGTTGCCGGCAAGAATCACTTGCATAAACTCTCGGGCATATGGCAATGTGACTTCGCTCGCGCCGAAGAAACGTAGGATGGGCTCAAGAAATATCAGACAGACGGCCATAAAGAGGAAACCGATAATGAGGTTCAGCGTGACGGTGTTGCCTAGAAGATGCTCTGCCGTCTTATAGTCCTTCTGTCCGAGTTTCACCGAGATGCACGTCGATGCACCCACACCTACAGCGGCACCGAATGCACCGCTCAGGTTCATGAATGGAAATGTGATGCCCAAACCAGAAATGGCTTCCGGTCCCACCACTTGTCCAATGAACGCGCGGTCGATGATGTTGTACAGGCTCGATGCGGTCATGGCGACAATGGCAGGTGTGGCATATTGTATCAAAAGTCTGCCCACGGGCTTTGTGCCCAGCTCAAGTGTCTTTTGCTTGCTGTCCATATCTGAATGCAAAGGTACAAAATATATTCTAAACTGCCAAATTCCACATGTGCATAAGTGTTAGCCTTTTTTCAAGAAAAGGCCGTTTTGCCTGAGCAAGCGACACGTTTACAAACGCGAAACGTGCATGTTGTTGTTCTTGAAATGTCAAACATAAATTTGGTGTATTCAAAACAAATGCATACCTTTGCATACGGATATGAAACACAGGAAATTATTACAGTTTTTGGCCATTTTGCTGGTGGCTGTCTATGGCATTTTTATTGACTGGGCATGGCCAGGCATAGTCCTTCTGTGTGCATTTCTTTTTTACGAGCTTGTGCTTAAGAAAATTGTAAGACATCAAATAGAAGACCCCGAACAGACTGCTCAGCTGAACTCCCAACAAATCATTGAGAACTACGGAGAGCCCGACGATGTGATTCTCGTCGATGCGGTTCGTGGGAACGAGTTGGACCGTCAGGTGCTGGTATATGTTCCACAGAAGCTTTTTCTGGTTGCAGGCATTCCCTTGCGTTGGGACGAAGTCAAGTCGATTACTTTCAACAATTGTGCCAATCCTTATCTCGTACCTGAGTATCAGGTGATAATTGCCACAACGAAAAAGGGGTTCGAGTCTATGCATCTCAGTGCCGGCCAAGACATTTCGTGGGCGCAAGGGATAGCGGTTGCAATGGAAAAATATGTGCATCCCTGAGAGGATAATTATTATATGACTACGATTCATCTGATGACAATCAAAAGACATCTCCTTTTGGCAGTGATATCTCTCGTATGCAATCTTGCAGCGATGGCCCAGGAAACCGATAAAATGAAGTTCCCCGGTGGAAGGAGTTATATGTTCAGACTCTATTTTACCGACAAGCAAGGCACGCCTTATTCTATAGAACATCCAGAACAGTTTCTTTCCGAAAGGGCCTTGGATAGGAGGAGAAAGCAGCACCTGGAAGTGGACAGCACAGATTTCCCCGTGAATACTCATTATCTGGACTCCATCCTGTCGATGGGCATGGAGGTGGTTTGCAAGAGCAAATGGAACAATTCTGCATTGGTGCGAGCTCGGAAGCAGAGTGCGCAGGCGTCTCTTTCCCATCTTCCTTTTGTCAAGAAAGTCCAACAAGTATGGGCTTCGCCCGACTCCATCGACCGTCCCAAGGCAAAAGTGCGCTACCGCGATGGACATAATAGTTGGGACATATTGGAGCAAAACAGCGGTGGCGCTACATACGAACAGCTCGAAATGTTGAATGGGAATCGCTTGCACAGACAGGGGTTCCGCGGCAAAGGCATGGTCATAGCGGTGCTTGATGGCGGGTTCTTGAATGCCGATGTGATTCCGTCCCTCAAAGATGTTTCCGTGCTGGGGCATGCCGACTTTGTATTGAATGTGATGAAGGATGGCTTTTTCGGTGGTATCGATCACGGAACCAAGGTGCTCTCCACGATGGCCGCCAACGAGCCGGACAGGTTTGTGGGGGCTGCGCCAGAGGCATCCTACTGGCTCTTGCGATGTGAGGACCCTCTCACCGAGACAATGGCAGAAGAGGATTACTGGGCTGCTGCCGTGGAGTTTGCCGATTCTGTGGGTGTGGATGTCATCAACAGCTCCTTGGGCTATCACGATTTCGACGATAAGACGATGAATTTCAAATATCGCCAGCTCGATGGTCATTCCACAATGATATCCCATACGGCTTCCATGCTTGCCGACAAAGGTATCGTGTTGGTTTGTAGTGCGGGCAACGATGGAATGGGTACTTGGAAGAAAATCAGTTTTCCCGCCGATGCCCATGACGTGCTAACGGTAGGGGCCGTGAACGCCATGAGGCAGAATGCGGCTTTCAGTGCTGTTGGACCTACCGCCGACGGACGTGTGAAACCCGATGTGATGGCAATGGGAAGCCCGGCGTCTGTCATCACGGGGCGCGGCACTATCAGTCGCGACATCGGTACATCCTTCTCGGCGCCGATTGTTGCAGGACTCGTTGCTTGTCTTTGGCAGGCGATGCCAGAGAAGAGCGCTCGCGAAATCATCGAAGTGGTACGTGGAAGTGGCGACAATGCCACCAGTCCTGACAATATCTATGGCTATGGCATTCCCGATTTCTATGCCCCGTTGAGAAAGGCTAAGAACAAGACCAGTCAGTCTCCTGCCAACGACAAGACTCTTTAATCTGTATACGCTTTTTATATATGAAGACGCTTACATTATATGAACTGAACTCGCTTGTGCGCGAAACAATTGAGCTCGAGCTCGACCGCGAATATTGGGTGGAGGCGGAATTATTGGAGGCGCATGAGGTGAGAGGACATTGCTATATGCAATTGGTACAAAAGGACGAGTCGCGGAACACACCGATTGCACAAGCTTCGGCTCGCTGTTGGAAATCCGCATGGATGCTCATACGCCCTCATTTTGAGCGAGTCACAGGTCAGCGCCTTCATGCAGGATTGAAGGTTTTGCTCAAGGTGTACGCCCAGTTCCATGAAAACTACGGGTTCTCATGGATAGTCACCGACATCGATCCCACTTACACCATGGGTGACATGGCTCGGAAACGTCAGGAAATCATTAGGAAACTTGGGGAAGAGGGTGTGCTTGAATTGCAGAAAGAACTTCCATTCCCCATGTTTGCCCAAAGAATAGCAGTAGTGAGCAGCGCCAATGCTGCAGGCTATGGCGATTTCGTGAATCAGTTGGAACAGAACCAGTATGGTTTTCGATTCCACACGCAGCTGTTCCCTGCCATCATGCAGGGTGAGCAAGTGGAAGAGAGCGTGATAAGCGCTTTGAATACAATCAACTCCCATCTCGACGACTTTGATTGCGTGGTGATTATTCGGGGTGGGGGAGCCGTGGCCGATTTGTCTGGATTCGACACCTTGGCATTGGCCGAGAATGTGGCCAATTTCCCTTTGCCAGTCATCACAGGTATTGGTCATGAGCGCGACGAGAGCATTCTTGACATGATATCTCACACACGGGTGAAGACACCAACAGCTGCTGCCGCTTTTTTGATAAGCCATCTGAAGGAAGTGCTCGACCGACTGCAAGAAGCTCAGGATTTCATTGTCAACAAGGTGCAAAGTGTCATGCTGGTCGAAAAATCCAGACTTGCAAGGTTGTCAACCCAACTACCTGTCATGTTCTCTTTGGTGAAAACACGTCAGGAGGCGGCTATCAATCTTTTTTATCAGCGGATAGTTGGGAAAATCCAAAGGCATATAGAGACAGAAAACAACAAGTGTTCGATGTTCCGAATGAAGTGTACTGCATCCGTCGAAAGCCGGATGCTTAGAGAACAGCATCGCCTGGAAATGCTTGGCCAGAGGGTGGACGCGTCAAATCCGGAAAGATTGTTGAAACGTGGCTACAGCATTACTTATTACAGGGGCAAATGCGTTCGTGATGCCAGCAGCCTTCAGCCGGGCGATGTGATAGAGACACGGTTGGAGAAAGGTACCGTGAAGTCGGTAGTTAAAGCGTTCGACGAACCTTTGGGGCAATAGCCAATCGTGTGGAGTTTTATCTCCCATGGTGCCGATGCGATAAATCTCAATGAGTTTAGAAACAAATAGTAAATACATATGGAAAAAGCAATGAAGTATGAAGAGGCAATGAAACAACTCGAGCAGATTGTCTCTAAGATGGAAAATGATGAACTCGACATCGACCAAATGAGCGAGCAGCTGAAGAAGGCGCAGCAACTCATCAAGCTATGCAAAGACAAACTGATGAAAACCGACAAGGAAATCCAGAAAATCCTCTCGGAAGAATAAGTTTTTAAATTAAAATTTTGCTATATCGGCAAATTTATATATTTTTGCGCTTTGAACTCCTAAAAGGGGAAAAAGCGTGATACAGACATGATTTTTTATTGTTAAACAAAATAAAGTATGAAAAACTTAGATTGGTCAAGTCTGTCGTTTGGCTACAGGCCTACAGACTACAACGTTCGTTGCTACTATCGCGATGGTAAATGGGGTGAAATCGAGGTGTGCTCAGACGAGTATATCAAGTTGCACATGGCAGCTACCAGTTTGCACTATGGACAAGAGGCTTTCGAAGGACTGAAGGCTTATCGTTGTCCTGACGGTAAGGTGCGTGTATTCCGTATGGAGGAGAAT
>CACZPU010000013.1 GCA_902783165.1 uncultured Prevotellaceae bacterium | reverse complement strand
CAGAAGTTCCCATCCTTTACAATCATAGATAGAAAGAAAGCCGAGGGGACATTTATTCGTAAAAGTGAAGAAATGTTGAATGCAGCAACTCCACTTAGGGGATAATTGTTATAATTTTATGCATTTATCACAAATTATTAACGAATTTGATGTAAAAAATTTGTTAGTTTTGAAATTATTTAACTATCTTTGCAAACGTATTATTACTACTTAAAACAAAAAACAATGCAAATACTGTAGACAATAAAGCAAAAACTATATCATCGATTAAAAAAAACAAAAATCTATAATCTAAAAACAACTAAGATGAAGAGAACAAATCTGTTAAAACATGGAGGGATGTGGCTCTTGCTTTGTATAGCAGGATTCATGTTTCTTGCCAGTTGTGCCGATGGCTATGACTCGCCAAAAGGCTTTGACATGGGTGTACGCAACTCACAAATGGTAACACCCGACAGTATCTTTTTCGTTGTTGCTGCCGACGGCAAATCGGCCACCGTTTCGTGGCCGCTGGTGCCTGGTGCCGAAGGACACGAAGTAACCTTTCTGAACGTGGATGACCCAGAGAACCCCGTAGTCATCGACGGTTATGAGAAAACGATTATCGACGGAAGCAAGTTCACCGTCAGTGTGGCGGAGGATTCCAAGTACGAGTTGTCCATCCGGACACTGGGAAACAAAAGTCTTGGCAATACAGACTCCCCAGAACCAAAAATCTACAAACTGACCACTTTGGTTCCGAAAATTGCCACCATACCCAATGGTGTGGATATCGCCCAGTGGTGGCTTGAACAGCACATGGATACACTTTCCTATGAGGTGGCTATCGAGTTGGAACCCGATGGTCTGTATGAGTTGAACGACACAGTGGACTTTGGCGGCCATCTGTTTACCATCAGAGGCGACAAGGTGCACCGTCCAACAGTAAAGATCTCGGGCAACGGCTGTTTCACCACCTATAACGGACTCAAGGTGAAGTTCATCAACTTCGACATGACCGATGCCACGGCAGGAGGTTTCGTTGCCATGACATCCGAAATCCATCTGCCCGAAAGCATTCTCAGCCAGAATCTGGGCTTCACACGCAAAGACAGCCCTATTAACGGTATCTATAACGTGCTGAATCCTATCTATATTTCACAGTGCTGGTTTAAGAACCTACCTCATGCCATGCTCTATGCCAACAACGTGGCATGTGCCTACTGGCAATTCACGGTGAGCGACTGTATTGTACAAATGAAGAACACGACCAACTCAAATGTCGGCTTCATCAATCTCTACAACACAGGTAGACAAGTAAAGAATGTAGTGATTGAAAACAGCACCATCTACAACGTGGTGGACAACAACTCTGCATGTTTCGCCCGCTATGCCATCAGCGACTCCAACACCGACCCTGCCAAGGTGTTCGGCGACACAAGCGCAGACATGAGCACCACTACATGGAAAATCAGCAACTGCACTTTCTCGAAGACCTATACCGGTTGGCGATGGGTGAACAACGTGAGCGGCTCGGGCAGAACCATGACCGTAGACCACTCTATCTTCTATGATGTGGCACAGCTCTATCGTGTGAATAGCGGTACACGAACCTACCGATTCAATTTCCTCAGCAGCCCACGCGAAGACGACATCAAGCGCAATGAGAGTATGAAAGATTCGGGTGGAGCTCCTTTCGCCTCTGTCTATGATCCTAAATTTGTTGGTGATGTCACCCAGGAACTGGATTTGACAAAGCCAAACGGAGGTGTGAATTTCACTCCGCAAGAACCTCAAATTATAGTTAACAAAGGTGGTGATCCACGCTGGCTTTCAAACTAACAAAAGAAGAATACAGTTATGAATAAAAGACATATTATAATAAGCATTGGGCTTTGTCTGGCATTGGGCAGCACATCTCCTGCCTTTGCCCAGCAAAACAACAGGGCTTCGAGTTCGCAGACAAACGAACGCACCATATCGGGTATGGTTGTTGACGAAAACGGTGAGCCCATTATTGGTGCCACCATTACCCTTGCCGGAAAGAACGCAGCTGGTGCCATTACCGATTTGGATGGAAAATTCAGCATCAAAGTTCCTGCTGGCGGGAAAATAAAAGTGACATATATCGGCTATCTTCCCCAAACAATTGGCAAACTGGAAAACAACATGAAGATTGTGTTGAAGGAAGATGCCAGCAGTCTTGACGAGGTGGTTGTGGTTGGTTATGGTGCCTTGAAACAGAAGAATGTGACAGGTGCCGTTGAGGTGATCAATCCCGAAGAGTTGAAAGACTTGGCGGTGACCAGCCTCTCTGAGGCACTCATCGGTATGTCGCCATCTATTCACGTAAGCATGCCGTCTACCGGTCGCCCGGGTGAAAACGCCACCATCACCATTCGTCAGGCACGCGATGCCGTGGCTCTGATTCCTACCACCGACATGAACGGTGCCAGTGCCGGAGGACAGAAGAACCCCGCCCCACTCTATGTGATTGACGATTTCGTTTATCAGGATGGAGAGAAGGGCGAAGAGGAGTTCAACAATCTCGACGTGGACGAGGTGGAGAGCATCACCATTCTGAAAGATGCCGCTGCCGCCATCTACGGTGCCTACGGTGCTTATGGTGTTATCCTTGTGAAGACAAAACGAGGACGTTCTGGCCAGCCACGAATCTCGTATCAGAGCCAGATGGGATATGTGGATGCCGTGATGCACGCAAAGATGCTCGATGGCTACAACTATGGTCGTATCTATAATGCAGCCAAAGCCGCCTACTCTTTGCAGAGAAACAAGACTCCCGACTATCAGATAGACTTTTTCCAAGCCGACGAGTTGGAGCAGATGAAGAAAATGAATTATGACTTGTTGGACAAATACTGGTCTTCTTCACTTTCACAGCGCCACAGCGTCAATGTGAACGGTGGTAATGAAAGGGCTACTTTCTTTGCTGGTGTGACTTATCAGACACAGGACGGTAACATTGGAAAGCTCGACTACAACCGCTGGAACTATCGAGCCGGTATCACAGCCAACGTAACCGACTTCCTCAAAGCCACCCTCTCTGTGTCGGGCGACGACTCACACAAGAACATGCACGCCACCAGTAACAGTGGCGGCGGTAACCAGGAAGACTATCTCTACATGATGAAGAACCCGTCTTACATCCCCGATGAAATAAACGGATACCCCATTTACCACTCGGGAATGGAAAACGACCCTTCGTTCAGCAACTACTATAACTACAAGAGCCTCTACAACTCCATCAACAACCGCGAACAAAAATCGAACTCCATGTCTATTCAGGGTACACTTGAAGCCGACCTCGGCAAACTATGGAACCCGCTGAAAGGACTGCATGCAAAGCTCACCTATTCGCGCAATATAGGCAACAACCACGACAATAGCATCAAGATGGAGAATATTGTCTATCGTGTGAAGAACCGTGGAGGTTCCGGACGCCACTTGTATATCACAGACCCAAATGCCATTATCGACAACAATCCTGATGTAGACTACGACGAGACAACACTGGAGGGATTCCGCTACACTTCTTTCGAAAACCTCGAACAGCGCATCCTGAACAGCGGACAGGCTTCCATCATCACCAATCGAGCCGACCGCAGCAGCAGCTACCAGGTGAACTTCATGTTAATATATGGTCGCAAGTTCGGCAAACATGACATCAGTGGTACTTTCTCTATTGAAAGAGGTGAAAGCGAGAGCAGTTACAACTACACAGAAGGAACCCATCCTCTTTCGTTCAGCGACGGTACTGCCAACTCTTTGGCTGATGATACCCACAAGGATGCCGATTGGAGTCGCAGCGAAAGCGCCAACCTTGCATATATCGGACGTGTCAACTATGCCTATGCCGACAAGTATCTTTTCGAGTTCCTCATCCGCTCACAAGCTTCTGCCTCTAAGTTCTCGCCCGAGAACTACTGGGGAGCCTTCCCGAGTTTCTCGGCAGGATGGGTGATGTCGGAAGAGAAATGGTGGCCGAAAGAAAAGCTGAATATTGGTTTTGCCAAGCTGCGCGCCTCCTTTGGTATCATGGGACGTGACAATGTGGAGGCATGGCGCTGGTTGCAGCTCTACTCTTACAACTCAACCCGCGGCCCTATCTTCGGTACGGATATCACAAAGACATCGGCACGTGCTTTCCAGTTGCCGGAAAAGTCTGGTACCAACCGCGACCTGCATTGGGACACAAACATCAAGACCAACCTTGGTTTGGATTTGCGCATGTTCGACGACCGCCTGTCACTCTCCATCGATGGCTATTATGACATGGGACGCGAGATGTTCGCCATTCCTACTGCCAACGAGATGCCGGGAACCGCAGGAACCTATCCTGCCCCCGAGAACTACAGCGAGATGGACATGTATGGCTTTGAGATTATCGCTGGTTGGCGTCAGCGTATCAACAAGGACATGTATGTGTCTGCACGTTTGGGATTCTCATACGACGACAACAAAGTAATCAAGACTTACTGGCCGCGTACCGGACAGCGCTCTTTCACAAGTGTTGTGAAGGGTGAGCGCAGCGACCGCGGTCTTTGGGGTTATTCTTGTCTTGGCATGTTCCGCACGTACCAGGAGATTGAAGAATATTTCACAAAGTACAATATCACCAACTATTTGGGACTGTCGCAAAGCCAGGTGCATCCCGGTATGCTCATCTACGAGGATATTCGTGGACAGAAGATAGAAGGTACCGACGATTATGGAGAGAAAGACGGAAAAATCGACTCAAACGACTATGTCTGCATCTCAAAACGAGCCAACAACCCCTATTCAAGCAACTTGAACCTGAACTTTGTCTACAAGTCGTTCTCCTTGAATGCCACACTGACGGGTGAATGGGGTGCTTACACCATGATGCCAAACATGTTCAGAGAGTCGTTCGACAGCATGGAAACCACCAATGTGTCGACCATGTGGAACGATATGTTCATCTATGAAGATGTTCACGATGCAAATGGCGATGTCATCGCAGCCGCCAATCCCAACGGACGATGGCCAAACTTTGGCTATACCAGCGGCAGTGTCAATTCTCAGACATCTACCTTCTGGCGTATGCCAGCCACTCAGATTTACCTGCGCAACATCACCATCGCCTATACCTTCCCCAAATCATGGGTGAAGAGCGTGGGACTGAATGCTGTGCGTTTCAACATCACCTGCCAGAACGCTTTTAGTTTCTATAATGCTTGTCCCGGAGGATACTGGAACAACTTCGCCGGTAGTTATGGCAGTTACCCAGTGGTGCGCAAGATTACGGCTGGTTTGAATGTTACATTCTAAACAACAAGATAAAAACATATCATATTATGACACGCAACATATTGAAAACAATCAGTGCCATCTGCCTCTTCAGCGCAGCCTTGATGAGTTGCAGCGATGACTTTCTGGCAGAGAAGCGGCCTTTCGGCTCTTTCGGCGAGAATGATATCTATAATGACTGGGAGTCGGTGAAACTCCGCTTGAACTATGTGTATCAGGGTTCGCTGCCTTATTTCCGCGGCTATAATGCTGATGCAAGAAACATGGGCGGTAACTCTACGTCAACCAACGGTCCGAGCGATTTGTGGCCTGTGGGACTGCCCGATGTGCTTTCCACCAATGCCGACGAGTTTGCCGGCTACGGACACAACGGCTATGGCTATTACCGCGACCCGTCTACCGTGTGGACCAACACCAATATTCACAAGTATTTCTGGACGGGTACGAATGAGAGTCCGTGGAAGAAGATGCGCGAGTGTACGGATGTCATAGTGAAAGTGGGAAGAAGCGAAAGACTGACAGAGAACCAGAAGAACTGGGCACAAGGTCAGGCTCGATTCTTCCGGGCAACACGCTATTTCCGCTTGTTTAAGCGCTTTGGTGGCACACCTGTCATTCGCGACCTGCAAGGAACCACGCTCAGCGACTCGCTCGACCTGAGAGTGTCCCGACAGTCTACAGAAGAGACCTTCAACTTCATCATCGAGGATCTCACCACAGCTGGCGAGCAATTACCCGCAAGGTGGGAAGAAGAGGCCAACGACTGGGGCCGTGTAACCGCTGGCTCTGCCTATGCTTTGGCAGGTTATGTGGCTAACTACTATGCCAGCCCTGTCTTCAACCGACAAGACGAGCAGGAACGCTGGCAGAAAGCTTACGAACTGAACACCAAGGCCATAGAAAAGCTCAACGAAGGACATTTCGGAATGTCATACGAAGGCAACCCGGGAAACAATGCCAGCAACTGGGCAAAGATTTGGTGTAACATATTCGGTGGAGACAACCTGAACTCTGAGGCTGTGTTCATGGCCAACTGCAATAATGCATCGGGCGACGGAAGCGACCAACTCTACAACTGTCTGGAGCAACAACTCCGTCCAAGCAACTGCGGAGGTGGCGGCGGCATCAGTCCTTCTGCAGAAATGGTGGATGCATTCCCCATGGCAGACGGCAAGCGTCCTACAGAGGCCGGACTCTATCAATATGACAAGAAGCTCTTCTTCTTGAACCGCGACCCGCGTTTCTACCGCACATTCGCTTTCCCCGGAACACAATGGAAGTTCCTCGGAACAATCGACCCCACCATCTTGAAGAATTGTCCTTACAAGAATGGTCAGGAATACGAATTGCAGAACTATGCCTGGTATAATAACACTGAGAACTTGGAGGCTGTAGACCAGTATGGTTACTATGCCGATTCGCTGGCTCGCAACGGTAAGAGCATCTATGTTCGCAAGAAGTCGCAAGACTACGGACTTGGTGTAACACCCATGTACGTCTTCGAGAGTTCGTCAGGATTCAGTCGCAACGGCCAACCGCTCATTGCCATGCGCTATACAGAAGTGTTGCTCAATCTGGCCGAGGCAGCCTGTGGTGTGAACAAACTTGATGAAGCCTACAACATTCTGGTGCGCATCCGTCAGCGTGTGGGATACACTGGTGATTGCGGCCTTAATCCGGAAATCCTCACCAACAGAGCCAAGATGTTCGAAGCCATCCTCTATGAGCGTATGATTGAACTGGCTTACGAAGGCAAGCGATTCGACGACTGCCATCGTTGGATGCTCTTCGATGGAGGTGTTGGACAAGAAGCGATTGGTGGCAGCAGTTGGGCTCCTTCAGGATGGGGCGGCAACACATGCACTTATCTGGGCGTCACTCCATTGAACAATGTCAAGCTACACCGATTGGAGATATACTTTAATCCCGAGGAATTCATGGGCGAATATGACTTAAATACCGACCCATTTACCGCCTTGGACATTGAGAAGCCTAAAGCTCTGACTTTGAATGAGAACTTCACCACAATAACCGATCCCGAAACAGGCAACCATACTTATGCCAACGCGGATGTGAAAGCACTGGCCGACTTCTATCGCATGTACCTTTTAAGGAAGGATATCGTGACCATGAACGTTACCGATGAAGAAACCGGCAACCTCATTGATCCTATCTGGGATTCCAAATGCTACCTCATGGGCTTGAACTCCACCGACCAAGAGAACAACCCCAACGTGATACAAACCGTTGGATGGGACAGCGCCTTTGGCGGCATGGGCACATTCGATCCCCTGGCAAAATAGGCCTCTGCCAACCAACGAGGTTGATTTACACTTCTCTCTTGGCGGGTGTCAAGTTCTATCTATTTGTTCAACGGGTTATAGAATGATGTTCTATAGCCTGTTGAACAATGTTTTATAGACAGTAAGACTGACACTGACAAATGCTTGTAAAATAATAGTCACTTGCTATTGGCAAGAAACAGAAAACCATGTATTGCCTATCTGCAATAAGACTAATTATTCTAACAAATAGAGAACAGAACAACAAAAAAAGTATCTTTTACAACAAATATTTGTTTGATTGCGTTTTTTTTCTTACATTTGCGAAAATTTTCAATATACTACTAATTATTTAAAAACTAAAGATTATGAAGAAATTTCTACTTACCACAATGGCTATGGCTGCCATGTTGTTTGCACCGCTGAGCGCAAACGCACAAGACAAGTCAGAGTACAAAGCACCCCTTGTCTACAATTTTGCAGGGCTTGTTGAGGACAACGACTTGATTAATGTTGAAGGTCCCACCTTCTTCCTCTATGAGAATGAATACAAACCCGATGTCAATCGCTATTCTTTCTACGGCTATCAAGACTATGAAGGCGATGCGCTTGGTAAAGAGTGCCACATCTGGAGACGCTTTGACCGTCTGAGTGGAAATCTTACATCTGAAGGTCTTGCTTGTCCTAACGACCGTGAAATGGCTATTGATGGTCTTGGCGCCGGCTCCAAGGTGAAGATTTTCTATGACAATTCGGAAGTGCTGGGCGACACCCCAGAGGAAAAGTCAATTGTATGGATTACGGGTGCATCTGCAGGAACAGAAGCAGAAATCGACGGTGTTGCTCCAGAGGCTGGTGTAACTGTTATTCCTTCGGGAGCAGAAATAACAATCAAATCTGGTGAATATATTGTCTTCAAAGTGAGAGAAGGCATGATTGTTTCAAAGGTGGAAATCGTCAATAAGGCTGGATACGACTATGAGAATGCAGCTACAGTAAAGAACGATTTCGCTGCGGAGGCTGCTCCCATCATCCTTGAATTGACCAACAAGAACGGAAGTGCATCTAATGGTGAAGCCTTCTATGTTTGGGAGAACGAAGGCAAGGTGGATAGCTATCGTCAGGATTTCAAGGGTTATGCATGGACGGAAGGTCTCGATATGCCAGAGGTATGCCGTGTTTGGCGTCGCGGCGACCGTCTGCAAGGCAATGTCATTGCCGAAGGTCTGAAATGCCCCAACGACAAGGAGATGGTCATTAACGGTCTTGTTGCTGGTTCTGTGGTGAAAATCACCTACGATGCCACCAATGCCGCAGAGGGTTCCAAGCAGATGATATGGGCAACAGGTGCCACAGCAGGAACTGTAGCCACTATTGGTGATGTGGAGGCTGTTTCTGGTGAAACCTTGTTCGACTCTAATGCTGAGATTAAGATTGTGAGCACGGAGAATGGCTATTTCGGCTTCAAAGTGAAAAAGAACATGATTATCTCAAAGGTTGAAATCAAGAATCCAGATGAGACCTTTGTATACAACTTTGCTGCTCGCCGCAATGACTTGACCAACTTGAATGGAAAAGCTAGTAATGGTGGAGCCTTCTATGTTTGGGAGAAAGCAGACAAGGCAGATAGCTATCGTCAGGATTTCAAGGGATATGAAAATTATACTGGTACGAATCTGCCAGAAGTATGCCAGGTATGGAGGCGTAGTGACCGTCTCTCCGGCAACCTCGTGGATGGTGGTCTGAAGTGTCCGAACGACAGAGAGATGGTTATCAGTGGTCTGAAAGACGGTTACAAGGTGAAGATATTCTTCGATGCCACCAACGCAGCTGAGGGTGCCAAGCAGATGATTTGGGCAACAGGTGCTACTGCAGCTACCGTTGCAGAAATCAATGGCAAAGAGGCTGTTTCAGGCGAGACATCCTTCGACTCTGGCGATGAGATTACCATTAAGAGCACTGCAAGTGGCTATTTCGGTTTCAAGGTAAAAAAGAATATGATTATCTCGAACATAGAGATTGTTGTTCCAGAAGCAAAGATGGACACCGTAGTGAACGACTTTACTGCAGCCGGTATCATCATTCCTGTGCAGCCAACAAACCTCAACGGAAGTACGAAGAACGGACAGGAATTCTATATCTGGGAAAAAGAAGATAAGACAAACTCGCTTCGCCAGGATTACAAAGGTTATGAATGGAAAGAAGGTCTTGCTTTGCCAGAAGTATGTCATGTATGGCGTCGTAGCGACCGCATCAACGGTAATATCATTGCTGGTGGTCTGAAGTGTCCAAACGACAGGGAAATGGTTGTTGACGGTCTGGAGAGCGGCTGTAGCGTCATTATCACTTACGATGCATCAAAGGCAGCAACGACAAATGCTGAAACAGGTGAAACCACAGTACCGAAGATGGTCTATGCAACAGGTTCTGAGTCAACTACACTTGCTAAGGTAAACGGTCCGCTTGCAGTTCCTGGCGTGACAGAAATTCCTTCTGAAGCAATTGTTGAGATTCCTTACACTGTTGACGGATACATTGCCTTCAAAGTCAAGAAGAACATGGTAATCTCGAAAATAGAGATTCGTTACTACAACCCAATTTCGACTGGCATCGAGAACGCTGCTGTCAACGAAACAGAAGACACCTGGTTCAACATGCAGGGTGTACGCGTAGCTCAGCCAACCAAGGGTGTTTATATCCATAAGGGCAAGAAGGTGGTTGTGAAGTAATTTCATAGCCAGTCTATCAACATCAAATAAAATCAGCCGTGCCTGTTTTGGCATGGCTGATTTTTTATATAGGATGGCAAAGCATGTATTCTATCAAGAAAGCGATAACCATCATGGTGAATAAACTTGATATTGTCTTAAATGGCAAACACCATCTTTCCTCTGACTCTCTTCCCATTTGCCATTGTGTTCGTTGGCCATTCTAAGTCGACTCACATGTTATTACCAAAGACCATCTCTTGAAAGGCTGATGGCAATTCCATTAAAAGCGTAGGAGCCACATTGGAGAGAAGAAGGACCATCTCTTGAAAGGCTGATGGCAATACCATTAAAAGCGTAGGAGCCACATTGGGGAGTAGAAGTAGTAAACAGGTCATTAATAATCTCTTATAGTAGTCGCAAAGCAACACTGGCACTCACTTTGTAGTACAAGAAACAAATATAGGATAAAAAAAGAGGATGCTTGCGAGAAGCACCCTCTTTCAAAAAGTTGATATTGTATAATTACTCGGCTTTTGTCGTACCTGCTGGTTCGGCGGTCAGTGGGTCATAAGTGCCGTTGCTACCGTTCTTGTAGTAGTCTTCCCATCCTACTGTTTGTGGCAGGTCAGGATT
>CACZPU010000012.1 GCA_902783165.1 uncultured Prevotellaceae bacterium | reverse complement strand
TGATCCCGTTGGGATTCAAACCCAAGACCTTCAGAACCGGAATCTGAGCACTAAAACCATTTGAGTGCCTTTTATCTATTAATGATTCAATGTTTTATGAAATCCCTGTTGACGGAAATGAAGCGGAATTATATGCAAATTTGAGCTGCAGGTTCCTCTTGCTTTACATCTTCGTTGACAAAGGTATAAAAAATGTTATTACGTTGCAAATATATTACTGAATATTTTGTTATATATAACTTTTTTGCTACCTTTGCATCGGCAATTAAGCCAAAGAGTTCTTTAACGTTATGAAGAAATCCGAGTTGATTAGGACACTAAAGAAAGCGGGATGCTTTCTGTCCAGACACGGAAAAGAGCACGACAAATGGACGAATCCCGTAACGGGCAAGTCCGAGAGAGTGCCAAGACACGCTGGCGAGGTCCCTACGGGAACTGCGCTGAAAATCTTAAAAAAGCTGGTTGGGGATTAGTCCCCGACCGCTTTTAATGAGGGCGTGTAAACGCTTTATAATGAAGAAGAGCTCTTTTATACGCGATTATTAACTACAAAACAGTATATGAAAAAAGTATTAGTAACTGTCTCTCAGGCATCGGACGGATCCTACTGGTGCCATACCGAAAGTGACGTGTACGGATGTGGACTGAATGGGGCTGGGGCCACCGTCAAGGCGGCGAAAGACGATTTGATGGTATGCCTGGAGGATGCGAAGGAGGAGTTTTTAGAAGAAGGCGGCAAGTTGTATGATGTGGAGTTTGAGTACAAGTACGATCTGCAGTCTTTCTTCGACTATTTCTCATTCCTCAACGTGAGCGAGATAGCCAAGCGCGCCGGAATCAACCCGTCGCTGATGCGCCAGTACACCAGCGGAGTAAAGAACGCCGGTGAGAAGACATATTCCCGCCTGTCGGCGTGCATGGCCACTATTACCAGGGAACTACAAGCCGCGTCTTTCCGTTAGACCCGGATGTACTTCATAAGTTAAAGAACTCTGAGCCGCTGGCGTGTGATGCGTCGGCGGCTTTTTGTGTTATAAAATGAAGCCCCGACGGTTGCCGGGGCTTGTTTGTAGTGTACTCGATTAAGAGATTTGTGTCATCGGCTTTTTAGAGTATAAAAGGCAGCCTTCCCAAGCTGCCGAATTGCAATTATTGCTTTATAGAATCGTTTTATACTTAAAAACACCGTCCTTCGGACAAACACTACATTTATCCGTAATAGAAATTACTTAAGAGCCTCTTTGAATTGTTTGTCAATCTCCTGTGTGATTTCACGAGAAAGTTCAACTGCAATTTCCTCAATCTTATTTTGTGGTAAGATCCTGCTGTCGTCCTCATAATTTGACGAATAATAATTGTAGTTTTCCATAATTTTACATGTTATAATAATTATCAAAGAATTGAGGATTGAATTCTGGCTTGAAATAGTGCTTCCTGTTTATCCAAATGAAACCATCTCCTTTTGATATAACAGCTACATCCACAGGACCACCAACCGTTTCTTCATGTGGAGACATCCTTCTCACCAAAGAGGTCAGAGAGATAAAGCTTTCAGCCATGTTTGCCATATCTTCCTTGCCTAAATTTGCAACAGTCTGGATGAGGTTTTTTGTGTAATTATCAAACATTAGACCTTTAATGCTTTTATTCATCCTATCTACAAATACATCGATATTGAATTTGTTTAACACATTCACAAAACCGACGAATTGAGGAGTGCTTTGCGCCAGCTTCTTAACGTTGTTTGTATAAGAAATAACCGAATCTCTGACAACCCTTTCAATGATCTTTGTAAAACCAGGATACATACCACCCATTATTGTCTGTATAACATCGTCCTGAGCGAACGGTGCAATACAAGCATCGTTCTCGTCAGTTATACTACACGTCCTGTCGTCTTCGATAAAAAACTTCAGCCTTCCATCAACAAAAAGACAGATCTTTAATGCCATAATTGTTGGGTAAATATCCTCCTCCCCGTATCCTGTAAAAACAAGGCCTGTAAAAGCATTAACAGCAAATTTGGAACGTATGTAATTAAAAAACATTTCTTCAAACCATCCTCGATTATTCACGGAGATGATCATTGGTATAGGGATACTATTTGGAAGAAAAAACCTATCAAAGTCTTTTTGGGCATAAGTGCGAAAGGCTTCTATCGAATAATCCTTGAATCCATCACAAATACCGTTATTTAAAGAGGTTTGTTTTAACTTTTCCATCTCCTCTTTAACCATAGCTACAGTATTGCTATCAGCAACATCAAATGGAAGACCTTGGTTTTTTGCTTTGTGCCATGCTCTGTCAAAACAGTAGTTGTAAAAGAAAAACAACTGATTGAAAAGAGCTTTGTGCTGAACTTCTTCTGTTAGTAAATATTTCCTACTTGACACATAGCTGATAAAGTCATTAATGTAGTCGCTAATATGTTCCTTAGGCTTGTCTCCAAGTTGTTTTCTGTATTGCTTAATGATTATTTCCCACGGAACACCCATGAAGTCAGCGGCATTGTAAGTCATTATCCCAACAGGGTGATATTTGGATAGTGTAAAAATCTTGTTTCCACTATTCATAACCTTGTGGGTATTACCCAAAGTCACAGCGCTGTCTGCCGCTATGGCTACAGCATGTTTGTTTAATACGCCGACGATTGATGTCATAACTCTGATGGTTGTTTGATGCAAAGATAGGGTAAAAAGCGATAGCTTCCAAATTTTTAACATCTGTTGGGGATAGAATGAGATGGGGCCGAAATGTTAAATTATGGTTATTTGCGAAAAATAATTAATTAATTATTTGGATAATAAAGAAATTATTATTATCTTTGTAACGTCAAAAGAAACTTAAGTATAACCATTTAAAAAGCAAGCAAATGCCGACAAAGAAAGAAGTTGAAGAGTACAAGCGGCGCATAGAGCTGACGTTGAAGGAACTCGCAGAATGGAAAACAAGCAGTCCCATCAAAGACCAACTGATTAACGAGTACCTCGACAAATGGAAAATCGCAAATGAAGCCTTGTCAGGATTGGGATTGCCACTCGACGAAGAAGATTAACCAAGGGAGCCCCGAAAGGGGCATCCCTTCCTAAAAAGAAGAAGATATGAGGAACCTACATGACTACATCAAGAACCCGACGCACAAGCTGATAGCCGAGGCATACGAGAAGGCCAGGACTCCTGAGGAGCTGGAGGCCGCGAAGAGATATCAGCACCAGTTACAGGACGCCATGACCCCAGAGGAGCGTGAGGCGTTTGACAGAGAATTTGTGGAGGATCATTACAGGATGCTGGCCGCGATGGACGATGACATCTCCGACCTGCGTGCTGAGGTCATTCGCCAGAAGATGGGTGACGCGCCCAAGTTCATCAACTGGACACAGGTTGCCACCACCTACTTCGGCAAGAGTCAGTCGTGGCTCATGCAGCGCATCAATGGCAACACGGTAAACGGCAAGGAGGCTCATTTCAACGCGGCTGAGGCCAAGCAGTTGGAGGAGGCCTTGCACGATTTGGGAAACAAGCTCTTGGCAATTGCTTTTTAAGGCTTTTGTTTCTTTTGACACTACAAGAGCAGCCCCGACGGTCAAACGACTGCCGGGGCTTTTGATGTATATAACAATAACGGCAGCTTTGGGGGCTGCCGCTTCTGACATGCGTGAATCAGCTATAGCAATTATCGTATCGGTTGGCTTTTGTAGCCGGGGATTTTGTAAACTACTGTCTTTTGAGGAGTATCTTGCATTGATTGTCGAAGTCAGCTAGGAAAATGAGGAACTTCTGGGTGTCGAGGAAGTAGCTTGGATATGCTTCCTGTATTTCTTTCATGTCCTCAATGGCAACCATCAAAGCAGCTTCGTCCTTGTTAATGGTTCTCTCAATCTGACTAAATAGGCCAGATGCTTCTTTTTCCTGTTCTTTGCTGAACGTCTGAGCATGGACAATTTTTTTGATAAAATCAATTGTGAGCACACAGAATCCGCTTGTCACTTTGTCGTAATCCATATTGATGGTTACTCGCAAGGCCTTTAGCTGATCGACGAGCTTGTTTTCTTCATAGTGGAAAAATTCTGTGCAGAATCTTGTCTTGTCGTATTGGGTAAAGTCCTTGTAAACTGGTTTCCCTTCGTCTTTAGCAAACAAAGCGCTCACGAGCTTAAAGAATCCTCGCCATTCGCTGTTGTCGTCGATGTCGGCTTTGAGGGTAGTCTGCGATATAAGGCTTGCGGTCTCGACAGCCATAGCCCATGCGTGCTGCAACTGTGTTCTTACCTGAAGCTCAATGGAAAGACCATCATACAGGGAGTCTTGGCTTTTGTATTTATATACGTAATGAACACTTCGGTATCCACTTTCTTTTGGTGAACTTATATAATTTCGGCTTCTTATAAGGTCAAAGCTTTGTGGTTCGAAATGGTCAAGGAGTTCAACGACAGTATCAAGTTTTTCTATTGTGCTGAAGACGAAACGTATTCCTCCAATATCTTGCAATCCTCCCAATTTTGTGTTTTTGTCAATATTGTTTATGAGTTTGGCTTCTATGGAAGACATTCGCTTGATACGCATAGAAGATAACTCGTATGAAATATTTTCTTTTTCAAAGAAAGCAATCAGCTGTTTGTTAAGTTCCTGTAACGCATAGAAATGAGTTTCTCGCCACTCTTGTATCTTAGACATGGCGGCGTTACGTTGAAATGGGTCAGTGCCGATTAAGGCTTGCCCCATTTTGTCAAGTTTGTGTCTAGAAAATAACATATATGTAGTTTATAACCGTGCAAAGATAAGGCAAATCGCGATAACTGCCAAATTTTTAACATCTGTTTGAGGAGGGCATGGCAGAGGGGTGATCCCGGCCATAAGACTGGCATCACCCCTCTGCCACAGCAGATTTTGCGCCTGGAGGTGGAATCAACAGGATTCAGCTTAGGCCATATAAAATGATCTCGTGGAAGCTTTCATTCTGGACATATGCGACCTCTTCACGTGAAATGGTGCATTTCAGGAGTTCTGTGATAGAGACTCCTCCTTCGGTAAACTTCCCATCTTTTGTGTTTTCTATGAAATCGAGGACTTCACTAAAACCTTTAGGTTGTTTGTCGTTCTTTTCCATTGCTTTGCTATTTTAGTGTGACTTTTTTCTTAAACTGATTTTCAAACATATTCTTAATGGGTTTCAAATCGATTGTAAACCCACAACCAGGAGTGTCACAGACCAAGAGGTCATTATCTTTAACTAAAGGGTTCACTTGCAGATGAAGTCTATGTATATCTGCGCTTGTAAGGTTGGGGTATCCCTTTATTTTATGTTCTTTACCACACTTAGGGCACGGAACACTGAACTCGACGACTTCTATATTCTTGGTGGCGTGGTGTGGTGTTGCGGGGTTGTTGAAAGGAGTACTTGCCACGTTGGCAGACCTTGCCAGTTCGCAATCTTCCCAGAAATACAGTTTAAAGTCAGTACTGGTATCGAATATTAACCGGATAACTGTCTTTATCCTATAGACGATATTCGCCATGGGTGGATTATCGTCTATATTTTCAATTCTCAGTTCCGCATTGAGGTCTTCTATTTTAAGGGAGCGTCCATGTGTGTGCCAATCCATGTGGTTGCACAGTTTCTCGGAAATTTCCTTGGCCCTTTTCACTTTCATTTCTTGTGTTACAGGAATGCCTCGTGTCTCTGTTGTCGTCCAATTCTTGAATTTGTATTTCGGCAGCCATTCCTCCACGAGGTCCTGTGCGAATTGCAGCGAATTCATGATACCATAGATTTCTCCTGGGGAGATCTGGGAAATAAGCATGGCGTCAAATGGATTCAATTTCCCGTTTTTTGCGGCCTCTTCCCTTCTCTCGTCAACCCAAGTCTTATAGTCATAGGCAGAGATCATACTTCTTCCAACTCTTACCTGTGCATCAATTGGCCCCAAACTGCCAGTACTGCACATATAAATATTATTAGCGCACATAACAAGAATGGTACCGGCACTTTTTGCTTCTCCCGCTATCACGAAATTTACCTCCTCAAATTTAGAGTGTAGAAATCTTGCGATTTCCTCGGCAGACTCCCCACTTCCCCCAGGAGTCTCTAGGTAGATGTCGATTTGCTTCTTGTCAGACTCTCGTAAGATGTCTTGAATCATATAAAAGTCATCTTGCATA
>CACZPU010000011.1 GCA_902783165.1 uncultured Prevotellaceae bacterium | reverse complement strand
TAGCTGGCGGATGTTTTCACTTGTCGTTTCCATTGCAATAACCTTTTAATGTTTGAAGTGATTTCTGATTTTCTGAATGCTTTGGGCAAGATACTTGTAAGCGGTATTCGGATTCAAGCCAAGCCGACGGGCAATCTCAGCGATGGTCAAATCTTCGTCGAAACGGAGGTGGAAGATACTGCGATGAGGTTCTTCCAGTTGCTCGTCCACGAAAGTCGAAATATCTTCAAGTTGCTCCAATTGTCTGTCAATGGGCTGTAGGTCTGTCTCGTCTTCTATAGGCAATAGGTTCTTCACCCGTTCGTGCAGTTGCATTTGTCGTATCTTGTTCAGACAAGCATTGCGTACGGCAAAGAGAAAGTAGGAGTCATTTTGGGGCGGAATATCGCTGGCGGTAACACGCAAAAAGATGTCCTGTACCACGTCCTCAGCCTCTCCGTCATCGCCCAGCAAGACTCTGGCCAGATGAATCATCTCGCTGTAGTTCTGGCGGAAAAGCGTTTCCAATTCATTATTCGTCATAGTCATATCCATGGCTCACACCAGCCCCTTGACAAAGAACTTTAAATCTCTGATCAAGTATATCATTCTTTCAAATCATTGTACCCCGTTCTTGGGCACTTCTGTATATAAGACACTTCAGCCCCCTCGCTTTTTTATGAAAATGCCATTATTTTTCATTTTTTAAGTATTTTGTTCATACATTATAAGCAGTCGTGTTGTTCATTGGCAAACCGCACCCATCATTTCTGAAAAGACCATATATTCTGATTTAAGCAGATACAAAAAAGAGAATCGGCAAGCAACCTGTCAGTTACTTGCCGATTGTTCTTGGTGATCCGTTTGGGGCTCGAACCCAAGACCCCAACATTAAAAGTGTTGTGCTCTACCTGCTGAGCTAACGGATCAACGATTATTCAACAACGAACAGGTCGTCTTGAAAATCGGCTGCAAAATTACACATTATTTTTGAGAGTACAAAATAAAAATCCATTTTTTTGAAATCTTTTTTTAGGAGTGGCTGTTTTCAAGGGTGTTTCCTTGACCGTTTTTCCACCCTAAGAACAAAGTGCTTCCCTACCCTTTGCTGCTGGAATCAACCTCTGTTCCTTTTGCAGAATGCTGATTCTCCAATGATTCCGTTGCACTCTTCTTAGCCGAATCCAACTCTGTATCTTTCTTCTCGGCACGCTCCACATCGGGGACGGGTTCTTTTTCAATCCCATCGATGGCAAACTCTTCCAAGGGAGGCAAATCGCTCTCGCGCGTTACATATCTTTGGTAATAGGCAATGAGCAAAGTCGTCAAAGGCAAAGCAACAATCAAACCGATAAATCCAAGCAGTGCGCCCCATATGGATAACGAAAGCAGAAGGATGGCCGGATTCAGCCCCATGGCCTTTCCCATAATCTTTGGTGTCACAACCATGTCGATAATCACTTGCACAACAATGAAGACGGCAACTGCCATGGCAAGTATCAGCCAGAAATTCTGACCAGTGTCAGCTGCTTTCAACAATGCAAGGAACGCAGTGGGAATGAGTGCAAAAGTATGTAGATAGGGAACAAGGTCCATGATTCCAATGAGGATACCCAAGCCTATGGCCATGGGAAAATCGATGATGGTAAACCCAATGCAAAACAATATTCCCATACAAAGAGCCACAAGCCCCTGACCACGGACATAAGCGTTGAGCGCTTTTTCCACATCGCCCATCAGCTCAATCCAGAATGGGCGCACCTTCTGGGGGAATATCTTCACCCAATTCTCGGTCAGATACTCATAATCGAGCAGGATGAAGAACATGTACATTAAGGTGATTAACGAGGCAACAATACTGATAATGATGTTGGCCGTTCTTCCCAGAACAGAAAACACCTGCGGCATCATCGACTGAATAGTGTCTGCCACATCTTTGCGCTTGAAGAAATCCTCTATCGCCTCACGATGCATGTTAATCCAATCCTTAATGGTGGCGGACAAATCGTTGGTGTTAGTCTGCTGCTGCAGATACTCGGTCACCAGCTGGCCCAACTTGCCAAACTGGGATATCATTGGAGGAATAATCAAGTAGACGACTAACGAAATCACCGCGATGACAAAAAGCAGCGTGACAATAATACTCAATGCCCGAGTGGGAACGTGAAGCCGATATTGCACAAACTTCACCAGCGGATAGAGAAGATAAGCCAACAGCCACGCTACGAAGAAGGGAAGCAGCACGCTGCCCAAATAATTTATCATGTACAAGACTGCTATCACGAGCAGACCAATGCCTGCCCATCTTATGAATCTGTCGAATGTTATTTCCTTATGCATATCTACTACTATCTAACCAACAACAAAAAGCCGTCAACCTTCTGATGCGTTTTCCTCTTCTGCTGCCAAAGCTTTCTGGTAGCATTCCCGGCACAGCGGTTCATATTCCTGTGTCTCGCCAAGCAAAACACGCTTGTCGTTCTTCACCAGACGATGACTGACATAGGCAAGAGAGCCACACTTCACGCAGATGGCATGGACTTTGGTCACATCGTCGGCAATGGCGCAAAGAGCAGGCATAGGACCAAACGGCACTCCACGGAAGTCCATGTCAAGCCCTGCCACAATCACGCGGATGCCGCGATTGGCCAACTCGTTGCAGACTCTCACCAATCCCTCGTCGAGAAATTGAGCCTCATCAATGCCAACCACATCGTTTTCTCCGGCAAGCAGCAGAATCGACGAAGAAGAGTCGATGGGTGTGCTCGGAATGGAGTTTTGGTCATGGCTTACCACGTCCATATCACTGTAGCGAGTGTCTATCGACGGCTTGAATATCTCAACCTTCTGCCGTGCAAACTTGGCACGTTTCAAACGCCGGATAAGCTCTTCGGTTTTACCCGAGAACATCGACCCACATACCACCTCTATACGTCCGGGGCGGCGTGATTCTCCTATTAAATTTTCCATCATTATGGCCACAAAGTTACAAATCTGTTTTAAAAATTGCAAAGAAATAGGTGTTTTTTTTAATTTAGGAGAACAATTATTCAATAATTACGTTATCTTTGCAATCTCAAATAATCATTGCATACGACAATGGGATTATTATATCTCGTACCGACACCGGTAGGAAATATGGAAGACATGACGCTCCGCGCCATACGAATCCTGAAAGAGGCCGACCTGATTCTGGCAGAAGACACCCGCACATCGGGCATTTTGCTGAAGCATTTCGATATCAAGAACCAGATGATGTCTCATCACAAGTTCAACGAACATGGCACGGCTGCCGGTATTATTGAGCGCATAAAGGCGGGAGCCACCGTGGCGCTCATCAGTGACGCCGGCACACCGGGCATCAGCGACCCTGGGTTCTATCTGGTGCGCGAGGCAGTTGCAGCGGGCATTGAGGTGCAGTGCCTCCCTGGAGCCACAGCCTTTGTACCCGCACTTGTGTCAAGCGGGCTGCCAGACGATAGGTTTTGCTTTGAAGGTTTTCTGCCTCAAAAGAAAGGAAGACACACACGACTGGACTCACTAAAAGAAGAAAAACGAACCATGATATTCTATGAATCGCCCTATCGGGTGCTCAAGACCCTGGAGCAGTTTTCTGAATATTTTGGTGAAGACCGTCAGGTGAGTTGTTGCCGTGAAATAAGCAAAGTCCACGAAGAAAGCGTACGTGGCACATTGGCAGAAGTCATAGAACATTTCAAGAAGACAGAACCCCGGGGCGAATTTGTGATAGTTCTCGCCGGGAATAAAACAAAAGATTATAAACAAAAAGAAGAATGATATGAAAAAATTTTTTATTGTTGCGGCATGCGCTTTGGCCATTGTCGCTTGTACCGAAAACAAACCTGCACCGGTAATGCCAGACGGAGGACAAAACGATTCGCTACAGAAAATTATCGAGCAGAAAGACAATGAGATCAACGACATTATGGGTACACTGAACGAAATCCAAGAGGGATTCCGCGAAATCAGCGAGGCTGAAGGTCGCGTCAGTGTAGCCAAAGGTGGCGAAAGGGCCGACAAGGCTCAGCAGATACGCGAGAACATCCAGTTCATTTCTCAGCGCATGGCCCAGAACAGGGCACTCATCAAGAAGCTTCAACAGCAGATGCGCGAAAGCACTGTGAAAGGAGAAGAGTTCCAAAAGACCATCGACAACATGCTGTTACAGCTTGAAGAGAAAGACAAAGAGCTCACGCGCCTGCGCGCAGACCTTGATGCCAAGGATATCCACATTCTGGAACTTGATGAAACCATTGCCAATCTGAACACCGACGTGAAGACTCTTCAGAACGAAGGCGAGCAGAAGACACAGACCATCAACACACAAGACAAGCAGCTGAACACCGCATGGTTTGTATTCGGAACAAAGAGCGAGCTCAAGGAACAGGGCATTCTTAACGACGGAAAAGTGCTGCAGGGCAATTTCAACAAGAACTATTTCACCAAGATTGACATCCGCGTTGACAAGGAAATCAAGCTCTACTCCAAGTCTGCCACATTGCTCACGGCTCATCCTTCAAGCAGTTACACACTCACACAGGATGCCAACAAGCAGTATATACTTAGGATTACCAATCCGCAAATATTCTGGAGCACTAGCAAATACCTGGTTATCCTGGTTAAATAAGCTGAAAAAGAGTCTTTCAACAGATATTCAAAACAAGACTTCTTAAACCATCAAGGGTATGCCATTCGTCTGGCATACCCTCTTTTTTTTATCTCTTACTCTTGAAGAACGACTGCATCAGCTCGCGGCATTCTTCCTCCAACACCCCTCCCGTAACGGTGGCTTTCGGATGGAAAGCTTTTGGGGCATACTGTCGATAGCCTCGTTTTTCGTCCTCACATCCATATACAATCCGCTTGATTTGAGCCCAACCAATGGCACCGGCACACATGACACAAGGTTCCACTGTAACATAAAGCGTGCAGTCGGGAAGATATTTGCCGCCCAGCGCATTGGATGCCGAGGTGATGGCCTGCATTTCGGCATGTGCAGTCACATCGGTCAGAGTCTCCGTGAGATTATGTCCGCGCGAGATAATTTTGTCGTTACAAACTATCACCGCTCCAATTGGAACCTCACCTGCCTGTCTAGCCTGCATGGCCTCGTCCAACGCTCGCTTCATGAAATACTCGTCTTTCTTCTGTTGTTCTTCGGTTTTTGTCATAAAAGAGATATTGTTTTTCTGTCTTTCTGCTTCTTTTTGATTGTCTGACGGATGAAAGAATGTTGCGACATTCCACATTACCCCCACCCTATCCATGGACAGCTTGCACCGCAACGGCTCACAAACATCATCACGATAGAAGCTATTTTCTGCAAATATACATAAAAATACAGAAACAGACTGTTCATGCCGTCTTTTTTAACACTACAGCATAAACAATTCTCTTTGCTCATTTACCGAAACGATTGCTTCATGCACAAAAAACGCACTCTACAGCTCTGGATATGTTAAATAGATATAATTCTATGCAAAAACTTAGTACTTTGTATTGCAAGGTACTAAGTTTTGCCTATCTTTGCAGCAGAAAACATCCCCCTTTTCCTCAAAAGCACCTACAGCATGAGGGCGAAAAGGGGCAAAAAGAACAAAAGTATGAACATTGAAAATGCAAAATCACAGATGAGGAAAGGTATGCTGGAGTATTGTGTACTGCAGCTTCTGAAACACCGCCCATCGTATGCCAGCGACATCATCCTGCAACTGAAGGACGCCGAGCTGCTCGTTGTGGAGGGTACACTTTACCCTTTGTTGACCCGACTGAAGAACGATGGGCTGCTGCAATATCAATGGCAAGAGTCCACTCAGGGGCCTCCACGCAAGTATTACGCACTCAGCAAAGAGGGCGAACAATTTCTCGAAGAGCTCGACGGGGCTTGGACAGAACTCTCTAACACCATCAATTATCTAAAGAGCATCCACCCCATGCATGCCGAACAAGAAGTGTGCACCACGGAAGAAAGATGAAAAAGAACAACAAAAACAAACAATCACAATGAAAAAGAATATTACCATCAACCTATGTGGGCGCCTGTTCCAGATTGACGAGGATGCCTACGAGATGCTGCAGAAATACATCGAGTCGCTCCGACAGTCGTTCGGAAAACAAGAGGGAGGCGACGAAATTGTTGCAGACATAGAGGCGAGAATAGCTGAACTGTTCGACGAACTGCACCAACAAGGCACCGAAGCCATCACCATCGAACATGTGAAGGACATCATCTCCCGCATCGGCAAGCCCGAGCAACTGGCTGGCGACGACGAACAGCAGGAGAATGGCACCCGAAGCAAATGGGAACAGTCTGCCCGCAGTGCAGGAGAGAAAATATATGACAATGTTCGTTCAAGGACAGCTGGCAAGAAGCTCTATCGCAACCCCAAAGACAAAATGCTGGCCGGTGTGCTCTCCGGATTGGCGGCGTATACCGACACCGACCCCGTTATCTGGCGTCTGGTCACCGTATTGTTCACCTTGTGCTACGGCGCAGGACTCATTCTCTACATCATTCTCGCCATTGTGCTGCCCGAGGCAAGTACGCCCGACCAGCTCCTGCAGATGGAAGGGAAGGAAGTGACGCCGCAAAACCTGGCCGACGTGGTGGTTGACAAGGAACAGCAGCCCGTACAACAGCACAACCTGTTGCGCAACCTGTTGTCCATCGTGCTGAAAATAGCTTTCGGCTTCTTCGTCTTCATTGCCATCATGGTATGCCTGCTCTTCAGCATCATGTTCTTTGTGGCTCTCATTGCTACGGTTTGCGCAATTGTCTTGCCGGCTCAAAGCAATATTCCGTTCAGTCTCGGGGCCATGGGGCTAGCAGGAGTATGGGCGGAAAACCCGACGATGCTCTGCATCTTTGTGGCAGCCCTGTTCCTCATACTGCTCATTCCCATCTATGCCATCATCCACATGATGCTCACCTTGGCAAAAAAGACACAACCCATGAGCACCGTTCAGCGCATCGTATGGATCATCCTATGGGTGATTGCTGTATGCACGGCCGTCCCATTGGGCTTCACTATTTCCGACTATCATCAGCAATTCATGGAAAAGCGCTTTAAGGCCGAAAGAACCAATGTGTATCAGGGCATTGAAATGGATATTGCCGACTCCGACTTCCTGCGACAAGGCGGGTGGAATCTGCTCAAGGCGGAGAACTGCGCACACTACACCTCCAGCGGGGAATACTACAACGGCAATACCAATGTGGGCTATCTCGACGCATGGAGCGATGACTGCCAAGAGGTTTATCAAGCTGAACGCAAAGAGGCAATAGAGCCAGGTATCTACCGACTAGACTGCATTGCGAGAACCGAAGGCCCAGGTGCGTATATCTATGCCATGGGCGACAGCAAACTGTTGAAACAGATACCGGTCTACGGAAATATCGGAGGAGAACTGTGGCAGATGATACAACAGCAGAAGGCCAACAACCAACAGACAACAGCCGACTCGCTTTCGGGCAATCGACCCGCCCATTTCCACATGAAAATAATGGGACTGGAAATAAATATCGACGAAGAAGGTCTGGACCTAAATGATACCAACAGGTCGGCAGTGGAGCAAGGATTGGGCTGGTCGGTAGTAAGTATCGACAACATCGTTGCCACGGGCGACAGCATTGCATATGGCGTATCCACCGACAAGGCATTCACCAATCAGCCTTGCAGAACCCGATGGTTCTCTGTCACCGACTTCAAACTGACACGCACCGGCGACCTTCCGAAATCGGCGAAACCTGTAAAAAGCGCAACCCGATAGCATGTTGTGGAAACCACTCGCCCACTGGTTAAGCATTAAAAAAACTTATTTTATCATGAAAACTGCATCGTTTGTGGCATTTGTTTTATATCTTTGTAATTTAAACTCAGAAAGAGTCATCACAACAAAACACACCCTTTAACGAGCAGAAACGAGATGGACGAGCAAAAACTATCATACCAGAACATGCCAGAGCATTACCTGCTCTGCTATAACACCCAGTGCCCACTGGCCGAGAAATGCCTCAGACAACTGGCCGCAAAGGAACAACTGTCGGACGACACCATCCTGCATGTGGTGAATCCTCGCCTCTACAGCGGCAGCAAATGCCCCTACTATCGCGAGAAGAAAATGGTAACCAACGCCTACGGCATGGTGCACGTCTACGACAAGGTGCTTGCCAACGATGTGGTAGCACTGCGCCACACCATCATACAGCACTTCGGCAACGGCTCCTACTACATGCGCAGAAACGGCAAACAGCCCATCACACCTGATGAGCAGGCATTCATCAACCAAGTGTTCAGCCAGTATGGTTATGCCGAAGGCGCCACTTTCGACGATTACAAAGAAGAACTCTTATGGTGAGAACAGGATTACAGACATTGTCTGATTTTTCTGTAATCCTATTACAAAGCATCTGTAGAAGTTCTACAAGGCATCTGTAGAAAGACTACAAATGAGCTGTAGAACTTCTACAGATATGCTGTAATCGTCCCAAGTGCCAACCATCGTCTTTTGCCGCATTTGTTTACCCTTTCTCTTTCCACAAAAAAGGGTAAACAGCAAATAATAGACAGAATTACGTTAATTCTCCTCAAAAATGGCAAAAACTCACCTTTTTTTCATATCTTTGCGATTGAAAAAGTGAGGATACCCAGTCTCGGAATGAAAAAGAAACATGTTTTTCTTGTTCTGCACTTGATTTTTTGTATCTTTGCAAGGTAAAGACATTGGTTTAATTTGGAAACATCAAATTTGAATATACTCAGCAAAATTAACACACCTGACGACCTTAGAAAGCTTCGAGTGGAAGAATTGCCGCAAGTGTGCAAAGAATTGCGCGAAGACATTGTCAAGGAACTGTCGGTGAACCCAGGCCATTTGGCCTCAAGTTTGGGTGTGGTGGAGCTGACGGTGGCACTCCATTATGTCTACAACACACCCGAAGACCGCATCGTTTGGGATGTGGGCCATCAAGCATACGGACATAAAATACTCACTGGAAGGCGCGACAAGTTCTGCACCAACCGCAAATTGCACGGCATCATGCCATTCCCATCACCCAAAGAGAGCGTCTACGACACATTCACTTGTGGGCATGCGTCAAACTCCATCTCTGCAGCATTAGGTATGGCTGTGGCTGCCTCCTGCCAATCGAAGAAAGAAGGGCAAAGCATTCGCAAAGTGGTGGCCGTCATTGGCGATGGAGCCATGTCGGGAGGACTAGCTTTCGAAGGCCTCAACAACGCATCTTCGTCGCCCAACGACCTGCTGATTATCCTCAACGACAACAACATGTCGATAGACCGCTCCGTGGGCGGCATGAAGGAGTATCTCATCAACCTGAACACCAACGAAACCTACAACCGCATCCGATTCAAGGCTGCCCAATGGCTCCATGGCAAAGGCATGCTCGAAGAAGACCGCCGAAAAGGCCTCATCCGTCTGAGCAATGCCGTGAAAAGTGCCATCAGCCATCAGCAGAACATCTTTGAGGGGATGAACATCAGGTATTTCGGACCTTTCAACGGCCACAACGTGATAGAACTAGTAAGGCTCCTACGCCAACTGAAAGACATGAAAGGGCCCAAGTTGCTGCACCTGCACACGAAGAAAGGTTTCGGATATGCGCCCGCTGAAAAGGATGTCACGGTATGGCACGCACCAGGAAAATTTGACGCAGAGACAGGAAAACGGCTCAACGAGGATTCGGCCAACAAACCGCCAAAATTCCAGGATGTGTTTGGAAACACACTTTTGGAACTGGCAGAAAAGAACGAGAAGATAGTAGGTGTGACACCTGCCATGCCCACAGGATGCTCTATGAACATCATGATGAAAGCCATGCCCAAGCGCACGTTTGACGTGGGAATAGCCGAAGGGCACGCCGTGACTTTCTCGGCAGGAATGGCAAAAGACGGACTGCTGCCTTTCTGCAACATATACAGTGCCTTCTCTCAAAGGGCTTACGACAATATCATCCACGATGTGGCCATACTGAACCTGCCCGTCGTGTTGTGCTTCGACCGGGCAGGTTTGGTAGGAGAAGACGGGGCCACGCACCATGGCGCTTTCGACTTGGCCGCCTTGCGACCGGTGCCCAACCTCACCATTTCGTCGCCGATGAACGAGCACGAACTCAGGAAACTGATGTTCACCGCCCAACTTCCTGGCAAAGGCTCCTTCGTCATCAGGTATCCGCGAGGGAGAGGTGTGCTGGTAGACTGGAAGTGTGAATTTGAAGAGATAGAGGTGGGAACGGGCAGAAAACTCATAGATGGCACCGACATTGCCATCCTGAGCATAGGTCCGATAGGCAACAACGTAACAAAAGCCATCAGGGAACTGTATCCGGAATCGGCCGACAATGACGGAACCTTGCCTGTGGCTCACTACGACATGCGATTCCTCAAGCCGCTCGACGAGCGCATTCTTCACGAAGTGGGCGAACGTTTCGAGAAAATCATCACCATCGAAGACGGTGTGAGGAACGGCGGTTTGGGCTCGGCGGTCATCGAATGGATGAACGACCACGGCTACCACCCTACCGTGAAACGGCTCGGACTGCCCGATGAGTTTATCGAGCACGGCACAGTGGCCGAACTCCAGAATATTGCCGGCATCGACGCGGACAACATCAAAAACTATATCAAAGAATTGTTATGAAAATAATCATTGCAGGAGCATACGCCATTGGAACACATCTGGCAAAACTGCTATCCAGGAACGACCAGGACACAGTGCTCATCGACAGTGATGAGGAACGACTCGCAGCCATCAGTAGCGACTACGACTTGATGACCATTCACTCAACGGCCTCTAAGGTGCAGACGCTTAAAGATGCAGGCATCGATAAGGCTGACCTGTTCATCGCCGTCACACCCGACGAGAACCTGAACATGAATGCTTGTATGCTGGCGAGTGCCTTGGGAGCCAAACGCACCGTAGCAAAGGTGGACAACTATGAATACATCGATCCGAAACTGAAGAAACTGTTCGAGAATGTAGGTATCTCGTCGCTCATCTACCCAGAAAACCTAGCTGCGCGCGACATTGCCAACGGCCTGAAAATGTCGTGGGTGCGACAGCGATGGGATGTTCACGATGGAGCACTGGTGATGCTCGGCATCAAGCTGAGGGACACATGCGAGATTCTCAACGAGCCTCTTAAGGACTTGTGCAAACCCGAATCGCCCTACCACATCGTGGCTATCAAACGAGGCGAAGACACCATTATCCCACGAGGCGACGATGTGCTCATGCTCAACGACCTTGCCTATTTCATGACAACTCGCAACTATATCCCATACATACGAAAGATTGTGGGAAAGGAACACTATGTGGACGTGAAGAACGTGATGATGATGGGAGGAGGCGCAACGGCTGTCAGGGCAACCACTATGATGCCCGAATACATGAATACGAAGCTCATCGAACAGGACGAAGCACGATGCGAGAAGCTGAACGAACTGATAGACACCGACCGGACGATGGTGATACACGGCGACGGGCGCGACCTCTCGCTTCTCAACGAAGAAGGAATCAAGAACACTCAGGCCTTTGTGGCACTGACGGGCAATGCTGAAACCAACATCCTGGCTTGCCTGACGGCCAAGCGACTGGGTGTGCGCAAGACTGTGGCCATGGTGGAGAACATGGACTACGTGAGCATGGCCGAAAGCCTTGATATTGGCACCATTGTCAACAAGAAGGCATTGGCTGCCAGCTATATCTACCAGATGATGCTCGATGCCGACGTGAACAACATCCGTTTCCTGATGACCGCCAATGCCGATGTGGCTGAATTCACCGCGCAGCAAGGTTCGAAAGTGACGCGCAAAAAGGTGTTCGAGCTGGGTCTTCCAAAAGGGGCGACCATCGGCGGACTAGTGCGCCACGGCGAGGGACAACTTGTTTCGGGAGGCACGCAAATAGAAGCCGGCGACATTGTTGTGGTGTTCTGTCACAATATCAACATGTCGAATCTGGAAAAATTCTTCAAGTAAAAGGAAAAGGACAGTAGCTAACCAAAACTACGGAACACAGCCATGCTGAACATAAGGATTATCTATAAAATCATCGGAACGCTTCTTTTCATCGAAGCTGCCATGATGTCGATATGCATCGCCATATCTTTTTTTATGCAAGGCGATGACTCGATAGCTTTCATCATCTCCGTCATAGCCACCGTCCTGGGAGGCATCGGTTTCAAATATGCTGGTCGAGAGGCAGAGAATTCGCTGGGAAGGCGCGAGGCTTATCTGCTTGTGACACTCACTTGGATAATATTCAGTCTTTTTGGTTCACTCCCGTTCATCTTCAGCGGATACATCGGCAACTTCACCGATGCCTTTTTTGAGACTATCTCTGGGTTTACCACCACTGGATGCAGTATTCTCGACGATGTGGAAAGGCTGCCCCACGCACTGCTGTTCTGGCGTACGATGACGCAATGGATAGGCGGATTGGGAATAGTGTTTTTCACTATCGCCATCATTCCGTCGCTCGTAGGCGGCAACGTGAAGGTGTTCTCGGCTGAGGCGACAGGACCTATAAGGGCGAAGATGCACCCCAGGCTGGGCACAACGGCCAAGTGGATTTGGAGCATCTATTTCCTGCTGACAGTGGGATGCGCCGCATGTTACTACCTGGCAGGCATGGGAGTGTTCGACAGCATGAACTACGCCATGACCACAACGGCAACAGGCGGATTCGCCACACACAATGCCAGTACGGGCTATTTCCACAATCCCTACATCGACTATACTGCCATCATCTTCATGTTCCTCTCCGGAACGAGTTTCACCTTGTTGTATGCTACCCTCTTCAAGGGCAGATTCAGGCAGTTCTTCAAGAATTCAGAGTTCAGGTTCTACATCGTTATATTATTGCTGGCAGCCATCTCCATTTCCGTCATACTGATAATAGACAACGGCTACAAATGGGGCGACGCCATACGAGTGAGCTTGTTCCAAGTCACCTCGTTTATGACGACAACCGGCATTCTCAACGACGACCCTGCCAAATGGCACCATATCACATGGGTGATACTGAGCATCTGCATGTTTCTGGGAGCCTGCTCGGGCTCTACCAGCGGCGGTTTCAAATGCATACGCTCCGTGATGGTGCTCACAATCCTGAAAAATGAGATACGACGCATACTACACCCCAGAGCTGTGCTGCCGGTAAAGGTGAACGAAAGCACTATCCCATACTCGGCTCAAGTGACGCTTCTTGCCTTCCTAACGGCCTACATGATACTGTGTCTCTTCACGTATTTCTGCATGATTGTGATGGGTGTGGACAGCACCAACTCCATCACCATTGCCATTAGCTGTGCCAGCAATGTGGGTCCAACGCTTGGACTGGAGATAGGTCCTACGATGTCGTGGGGCATGCTGCCTGATGTTGTGAAGTGGCTGCTGTCTGGACTCATGCTGATGGGACGTCTTGAAATATTCACTGTTGTCGTCTTGTTCACTTCCGCATTCTGGAAGGACAACTAAATAAATCATCAATCGCATAAAAAGCAATAGGAAAAATGTGTTTCTTCAAATTTGAACCATTACTGAAATCAACGCTATGGGGTGGCGAAAGAATCATCCCCTTCAAACATATAGACAGCAACCAGAAACAAGTGGGCGAAAGCTGGGAGATATCTGGTGTGAAAGACAATGAAACGATTGTCAGTGAAGGACCCATGAAAGGAAAGAGCCTGAACCAACTGGTTGTTGAGATGAAAGAAAGCCTTGTTGGGAAAAGGAACTATGAACGGTTTGGCAATGAGTTTCCTCTATTGGTGAAATTCATCGATGCCCGTCAAGATTTGAGCATTCAGGTGCATCCCAGCGATGAAATTGCCAAGAAACAAGGCAAAAGCAGGGGCAAGACGGAGATGTGGTATATCATGGATTCCGACCCGGATGCGAAGCTTTACAGCGGACTGAAAAAGAAAATATCGCCCGATGAGTATAAACGTATGGTTGAAGAAGACACCATTTGTGACGCTCTGTCGCGATATGACGTCAAAGAGGGGGATGTGTTTTTCCTTCCAGCCGGTAGGATTCACTCTATCGGAGCGGGATGCTTCCTAGCAGAAATCCAACAAACGAGCGATGTGACATATCGCATCTACGACTTTAAACGAAAGGACAAGGACGGAAACTATCGACAACTGCACACAAAGGAAGCGGCAGAGAGTATCGACTACCAGGTGTTCAGCGACTACAGGACACATTACACACCACGGCAGAACGAAAGGATCAGGTTGGCGGAATGCCCCTACTTCAACACTTCGGTATACGATGTCACCAAGACCTTCACACTCGACTACGGTACTCTGGACTCCTTCGTGATTCTTATTGCCATCAAAGGTGAGGGGGAAATAAGTTGCAAGGATGGGAAAAAATCATCTTTCCAAACAGGTGAAACCATCCTGCTTCCGGCAACAACCGACAAAGTGGTGATTTCTGGCAACGTGAAGTTTTTGGAAACCTATATAAAGACAGAAGTCTAAGCACCACTGTCTAAGAAGTTTTTGATGTCGCGGCAGATAAGCCGATAAGGCTCGGATGCCAAATAGCCCATGTTCTTCTTCAACATCTGGGCAATGTCTTGCGTACTGTGGCTATAGCAAGACAGTTCATTACGCATCTGGGTGCTATGAACAGACTGGCGGCGAATCTCGAGTTCCCGCTCATTGATGAGCCATTTGCACACCTTTCCCAGCACAGGAACCACCAGTTTGTCGAACAAATGATGACCTTGTACATAAAGATAGGTGGTTTGCGGCGTTACACCCATCACCTCTATTAATTCCTTTTTCAACGCGAGATAGCTTTCCTTGGCATCTGGATTCTTCTTCTGCAAGTATGATATTTTGGTGTAAATTTTATGCTGCAGACGCTTAAGACAATCCTCAATACGCTCTATGGAAAAACCACCCAATGTAATGGTAGTATTGAATTCGGTGATAGTAAACTCGGTGTAGTTGGGGCGGCGATAATACCAGATGCTCCAGACAAAGAGCGGGAAAATGATTTCGCTGTACCTACGCAGAAAAAAATCGAAATCGAAGATGGCCTTGTCGTTCAGAGTCACTGCCACAACAACCATGCGCAACGATGGCGCATAGCACTGCAAATTCTCGATGCTATAGGCATAGGTGTGAAAAACATAGGGACTCTCGAGCATTCTACGGCTCGTTTCGGTGACGCCTTGTAAGAGATAATCATAGTCAGCATCAACACAACAGATAAGGTCGCGGCCGGTTTTTCTCCTCAAAAGGTTCATCAATACCGACTTCTTGCCACGCTCCAAAGTCTTGTGAGAGGGAAGCATCACCTCAAAAAAGCGGCTTTCGTTCTCAAATGGGGACAAAACTGTGCGCCAAAAAAACACATCATCATAACTCTCGACGTAGGCAATGATTTTACGTCGCGACTTTTTGGAATTCAGCCTGTTGGCCGCTTCCATATAATTGGATGATATTTGGTCTTTTAGCCTGCTCCCCATCTATACGCTGAATAGTCTATGTGGTAATGTCGCTGACCTCTGTCACACTATCCATCCAGCCATTCATGATGACTGCGGGGGAATGGGTAGTAAGAATAATCTGGACATTGGGGTTCAATTCAAGAATCAAATCGATAAGGCGTTGTTGCCAATCGATATGCAGACTCACCTCGGGCTCATCCATAAACAGCACATAATTCTGATTGTCTTCCACTAGCACAGTCAGCAGGATGACCAACATCTGCTTTTCGCCACTCGACAATTGGTAGGGAACCAACGTCTCACCAATCTGCGAGAAACGTATTTCGTTCTCCGTGCGAACAATGGTCTTGCCCGTGTCCTTGAACAAATCGTCGACAATATTCTGGAATCGCACCTTGGGCTCACTGTATTTTTGTGCCATCTGTGCAGCTTCAGGACTGCCACTCTGCAAGGCTGCTATCATCTTGTTGCCCACATTCACCTGATAGTCGAGATACTTACGCTGCAATTTATACAACTGCCAATCAAGCTCAGTTGCAAGACTGAGATCCATCTTGTTCACAGATTCAGCATTCAAAATGGGTCGGTCAAACGAACGGATCACATCAAAACGAATATGAGTAGCGTCTGTTGGGGCGGTTTTCACATGAACACCCTTTAACAGATGATTCACTATATCTCCATTGGCGCTTACACTTTTCACTACCTTATTGATAATAGTGCTTTTACCGACTCCGTTAATTCCGCTCAGGATATTAACCCGACGGTCGAGATTCCATATCACATGGCGTTTGCCGCTCCAAAGCGAGTCAATCTCTATCTGTTCAATATACTCGGCATATTTCTGCATAGGAAAAATGAATTGTCATGCAAATATAGCTATTATTTGGAGAAGTCGGTTATTATTCGCCTGAAAAAAGATATAAAAAAAACAAAAAGCAAGAGGATGTATCAATACTGATACATCCTCTTGCACATATAGAACAGTTAGATTATTCTGCTTTGGTCTCTTCTGCAGCAGTCTCAGCAACCTCAGCAGCAGGAGCATCTGTGCCCTTCTTTCTGCTACGGCGTGTACGCTTAGCTGCCTTAGGAGCTTTAGCCATGTTCTCGTCAAAGTCAACAAGCTCAATGAAAGCGATGTCAGCTCCGTCACCAAGACGATGACCCAGCTTGATGATACGTGTGTATCCTCCGGGACGATCACCCACCTTCTCAGCAACAACTCCGAACAACTCCTTCAGAGCCTCCTTGTTCTGCAGATAGCGGAACACAACTCGGCGAGAATTGGTGCTGTCGTCTTTGCAACGGGTAATCAGCGGTTCAACATAAACTTTCAAGGCCTTTGCCTTTGCTACGGTCGTAGTGATTCTTTTGTGCATAATCAGCGAAATAGCCATATTTGCGAGCATGGCGTGACGATGATCTGCAGTACGACCCAGATGGTTAAATTTCTTTCCGTGTCTCATTTTTTGTTTTCTTTTTTAAAGGACAATAGATTTTCAATAGAAAGTAGAATGTAAATCAAACTATAAGGATATCATCACATTTCTACTTTCTGGACAATCTATTCCTTTTCTAATTTGTACTTTGAAATATCGGTTCCAAACGAAAGATTCAGACTCTCGAGCAAATCATCAAGCTCTGAAAGCGATTTCTTACCAAAGTTGCGGAACTTCAGGAGGTCAGTTTTGTTGTACTGTACCAAGTCTCCCAATGTCTCCACATCTGCTGCCTTCAGACAATTGAGTGCACGAACACTAAGATTCATGTCGACCAAACGTGTCTTCAGCAACTGACGCATATGAAGAACTTCCTCATCAAACTCCTGATTACCTTCGGCATCAGCATTCTCAAGTGTTATCTTCTCATCAGAGAACAGCATGAAATGATAAATGAGGATTTTGGCAGCTTCCTTCAGCGCATCCTTCGGGTGAATGGAACCATCCGTTGTTACTTCGATGACAAGCTTATCGTAGTCGGTTTTCTGCTCAACACGATAAGGCTCGACAGCATATTTCACATTACGGATTGGGGTGTAAATAGAATCGATTGGAATAACGTTGACATCTGTGCAGAATTCGCGGTTCTCATCAGCTGGAACGTAACCACGACCTTTGTTGATTGTAAGGTCCAACTGCATAGATGCTTTTGCGTCTAAATGACAAATCACCAAATCTGGGTTTAACACTTCAAATCCAGTCAGATACTTGCCTATGTCACCGGCTTTGAATTCGGTAGAATTCTCAACGGTGATACTAACTTTCTCGTTCTCGAATTCTTCTACTACTTGCTTGAAGCGTACTTGCTTCAGATTCAAGATAATGTTGGTCACATCTTCTTTTACACCAGGTACAGAAGAGAACTCATGCTCAACACCGGATATTTTGATGGTATTGATAGCATAGCCCTCAAGTGATGAAAGAAGTATGCGTCGCAAGGCGTTACCAATGGTAACACCAAAGCCAGGCTCTAATGGACGAAACTCGAATTTACCGAATTTGTCGTTAGCCTCCAGCATTACAACTTTATCAGGTTTTTGAAATGCTAATATCGCCATTAATTTATGATTTATTATTTAGAGTACAATTCAACGATTAACTGCTCCTTGATATTCTCTGGAATGTCGGCACGCTCAGGCATGTGGAGATATTTTCCACTCTTTGTCTGCTCATCCCACTCAATCCATGGATACTTGCTGTGATTAAAACCAGCCAAAGAAGCCTCAATAACTTCCAATGACTTGGATTTCTCACGAACACCAACAATCTGACCTGCTTTAACCGAATAGGAAGGTATGTTAACCACATGACCATCCACTACAATATGTTTGTGACCTACCAACTGACGAGCTGCAGCGCGTGTGGGAGCGATACCCATACGGAATACAACATTGTCAAGGCGGCTCTCAAGGTGCTGAAGGAGTACCTCACCAGTAATACCGTCAGCCTTGGCTGCTTTTTCAAACATATTACGGAACTGGCGCTCAAGTACACCGTATGTGTACTTTGCCTTCTGCTTCTCTGCCAACATGACAGCATACTCCGACATCTTACGACGACGGTTATTGCCATGCTGTCCCGGAGGGAAGTTTCTGCGGGACAAAACTTTGTCTGCGCCGAAAATGGCTTCTCCAAAACGGCGTGCAATTTTTGATTTCGGACCTATATATCTTGCCATAATTGTGATTATTAAAAATGCAAATGCTTCAGCGAAAAGGATTTTTCATAAAAGTCCTTCATACAAGTGGATTTGCATTTTCAATTTGATAATAATAAAAAATAGTTTACTTATACACGACGACGTTTTGGAGGACGACAACCATTGTGTGGAAGTGGTGTAACGTCAATAATCTCGATTACCTCAATACCTGCAGTATGGATAGCACGGATAGCACTCTCACGACCATTACCTGGACCCTTCACATAAGCCTTCACCTTACGAAGTCCAAGATCGTAAGCAATCTTGGCGCAATCCTCTGCTGCCATCTGAGCTGCATACGGAGTGTTTTTCTTTGAACCACGGAAGCCCATCTTACCTGCAGAAGACCAAGAGATAACCTGTCCCTCGCTATTTGCCAAAGACACAATAATATTATTGAAAGAACTATGAACATGCAGTTGACCCATTGCGTCAACTTTCACATTTCTTTTTCTAGCGACTGTTTTCTTTGCCATGATAATTCTTAATTTAAAAAGTTAATTATTAATTATTTCGTGGCTTTCTTCTTGTTTGCAACAGTCTTCTTCTTACCTTTACGCGTACGAGCATTGTTCTTTGTGCTCTGACCACGAACGGGAAGACCATTACGATGACGTACTCCACGATAGCAACCAATATCCATCAGTCGCTTAATGTTAAGCTGAATCTCACTACGGAGATCACCTTCTACTTTGAATTCAGCGCCGATGATTTCACGGATTTTAGCTGCCTGATCGTCTGTCCACTCGTTGACCTTCAAGTCGCGGCTAACGCCAGCCTTGTCCAATATCTTTGCTGAACTACTTCGACCTATTCCATAGATATAGGTCAATGCGATTTCGCCACGCTTATTCTGGGGCAAATCTACT
>CACZPU010000010.1 GCA_902783165.1 uncultured Prevotellaceae bacterium | reverse complement strand
TTTTCAGCGTGATACGGACTACGGCTTTTGTGGCAGCGGCATAGCGGGCGCCGGGGTTCTGAACCACATCAACATGCTGAATCTGATTGGAGCGCAGACGAGAGAGTTCCTTCACATCCTGCACACGGCGCCCGTTGATATACACTTCGGCATCGCCGCGGCCCAACACCTTCACACCACCGTCGCGCTCTGCTTCGAGCGACGGAATCTTCGACAAGGCATCGCTCACCGTTCCTGCTTTCTCCAAAATCGTTCCTGCCACTGTTGTGCGCATGGCATCACCCTTGGCGTGAGTCTTTGGCAACTGGCTCCTCACCACTACCTCGCCGAGTATCTGCATGTCCTCCTTCATCTGGATGGTTAATCCCTCGCCCGCGTTTATGTATAAGGTCTGATAACCCACGCTGCTCACCTTGAACACGCCAATGTTAACATTCGTCACAATCTTGAACACACCATGTTCGTCGGTCATCGCTCCTTGTACGAATGCCGAGTCGGGCTGCGACAGTAGCACCACATTTACAAAGGGCATCGGCTCGCCCTTCTCGTCAATCACTCTTCCGCCCCAATCCTGTGTCTTGGCAAACGACATCATCGTCATCATCATTGCAGCCATCAGCACTGCAAATCTTAAATACATTCTTTTCATAATAATCTTTGTTTTCAGTTCTTAATATCAACACCACCGAGGAAATTGCTGGCGATAATGTGTAAGGTAGGTGCGTTGCAGTTGACTTGGCCTTTAACATGATTGCCTACGCCACCGATGAAGCTGCGGTTTTTTACCTCCAAATTGATTTTCGTGGGTACGAAGAGTTCGATACCGCCGCAGAAGGTGTGAATGTCTATCTCCTCGTCCTCGGTAATCACGCTCTCGCGCAGGTCAAGACGGATACCGCCGCAGAAAGCATCGAGGCGGGCACCGTGGAACGTCTCGCCATGATAGACGTATGAATCACCGCCATAGTGCACAGAGCAGCGGATGCGCTTGCCTTCCTCGCCGATGGGCAGCGGGCGCTGCAGCCACTGGTCGGGGTCGCGACGATAGCTGTCTATAATAAGGTGTACGCCAACATAAAGTAATAAGAGGATGCCGAAATACATTGCCCAGCTACCTTCTGACACCGTTTCAAACCAACCCCAATGGAGAATGTCCCACATTGTTGCCAGTTTCAGCAGGCTGGCCACAATGAAAAGAATACCGATAATCGTTCTTCTTTTCATGCTTTTATCCATTAATGATAAACATTTCTGGGTGCAAAAGTACATTGCATGTCATATCCTTCCAAATATCTGGGATATTCTGCACGGGTTTGTGACGAACGGTTGTGAATATGGGACGAAATGAGTAAAAAGTGACGAACTGGAGCATATTATTCACTTTAATTTCGTATCTTTGTCGCCGTATGGACAAAAGTCACAAGGAAACCATCAGCATCCGATTCATAAGTACCGCTTTCATGATACTGGCGATTGCCATCTTCAAGCCTTTCGGACTCGAAGTTGGGCAATGGCAGGCCTGTCTGCATCTGCTGGGCCTTTTCGTGTTAGGCCTGTTCAGCTGCTTTATCACAGAGGTCATTCTGCGATACGCCGTACACATGCTTCGCTCATACGAACGCGATGTCAGCTATATCATACGACGCAACCTGCGCTTTCAGTTAATCAACACGCCGCTGGTAGCACTGCTCATTTGTCTCTACCGCCACTTCGCAATGAGTCAGCTGGTAGAGAGCAACAGACTGTCAGTGAGCAACTTTCTTGAAACGCTGGCAATCATTGCCTTCCTCTCTTTTGCCATCGGTCTCTACTGGCGCTTCAAGTTCCGCAGCAGGTATCTGGCTATGGAACTGGAAGAGACAAAACTGTTGAACGAGGAGCTGAAGGAGATGCAGCTAAAAACCTCCCCAAGCCTCTCCCAAGGAGTTGGTATCAAGATTCATAATACCAATGTAACTCCAGGCTCTTCTGGTAATCAAACGTCACATCCTTTGGAGGGGCGTGGGGAGGTTCTTACCCTCACTGGCACGACCAACGAATCAGTGACGCTGCAAATTTCCCACCTGTTATTTATTGAGGCCGTTGGCAACTACGTAAAGATCTGCCATTTGCTCGACGGACAAGTGCATACCGACATGCTTCGCGCCACCATGAAACAGATGGAGGAAACACTACACGACTATCCGATGATTGTCCGCTGCCATCGAGCCTTTCTGGTCAATCTCGGCCAGGTAGAGCAGATTGTCTCGCATTCGGGCTCCACTCAGTTGCTCATCAAGCACTGCCACGAATCCCTCCCCGTCTCGCGCAGCAACATAGCGCAAGTGAAGGCTGCGATTAAGGGAGGATAAAAAGTAGTCGAGATTGACAAAATCCAAGGATTTGATAAACAAAAAGAAGGAAGCCGTATTTGCGACTTCCCTCTTACTCTTTTGCGGAAGGTGAGGGATTCAAACCCCCGATACCCGAAAGGGGTATACCGGATTTCGAGTCCAGCGCGATCGATCACTCTGC
>CACZPU010000009.1 GCA_902783165.1 uncultured Prevotellaceae bacterium | reverse complement strand
TGGCTGTCTTTTGGGCTACCGCAGAGGTTGGAGTCTGAAGAGCGCCGCTCGTCATGGAGAAGAACACCACAGGGCGTCCGAATTCGAAATTATGCTCCATGTCGTCGTCGCTTTGCCTGAATATTTCTACGGCCAGTTGGTTCAGGCTGTTATAGTAGCTTCTTCCGTATCTTACAGGCCACCATGCGTCGCCGCGCTTTATCTTGCGCTGCATTCCCATTGTTTCGGTCTGCTTGCGGAAAGCGTCTTTTTCACAATTGTACTCTATTTCCAGCAGCAGGCGCTGCTGTTGTAGAGAAAGAATGGGGTTTGTCTGGCTCATTTGATGATGTCGAGGATGTCTTCTAAGCTTCCGTCGAAAGGCCCGTTGTGTTCAATCTTCAGCGAGCACATGGCTGCAGCAAACTTCCCAGCTTCCAGACAGTTCATGTCTTGCGACCGACAATACAGGTAACCTGTAGAGAAGGTGTCGCCGCAGCCCGTCACATCCACGTTTCGGCGTACAGGATAGGCAGGAATCTCATAATATCTGCCGTTGGTATAGATTAGTGAGCCGTAACTGCCGAACGTAATCACCACTTCGCGCACACCCCACGACGAGATGATTCTTGCCACGCTGCGCGGGTCTTTCTCGCCCGTCACCACCTCCATCTCATACTCGTTGAGCTTCAAGATGTCTGTGCAGGCAAGCACCCGTTTCTTGTCTTTCCAGTCGACAGGCCATACCTGTTCACCACGCACTTCGCGCAAATAGCCCTGCACGTCGATAGACACCTTTCCCTTTCCGGCAAGATATTCCACCACCTCGTTGGAGAAATCGTCGCTCAAAAGCGAACCTAAATGGAATATACGTGCCTCAAGCGGCTCCATCTGGGCAATGGTGAACGGGTCCGACTTGGCCAGAACCCGTTGGGTGCGTTCGTTCTTGTTCGTACCGTATTTGTTCTCGAAGAACACCGTGTCCTTGCTCGGATATGCTAACACGTCGATGCCGTCTTCGAGCATCTTGTCCACCACAGCAATGTCTTTCTCAGCTATCGATGTCACCAGCTGCCAGCTCACATTGGTTGGCAGGTGGTTCATGCCATAGGCAAAGTAGTAGGCGGTTCCCCCGTTTTGATAGAACTCCTCTTCGGGAGTGATAATCTTGTCGAGTGTGATATGACCTATGCAGCAGATATCTTTCATCATGTTACCTATTTGTATAAATGGTGTTGAATTTGTATTTTTTGCAAAGATACAGTAAATTTCTGATATTTATGTCTTTGGTCGATAAAAAATGTCAATACCCGCTTTTGCATCCCGTTTGTGGTGGGCATGGAGGTGAAGCGGAGCAACCATCCGTTCGGGTGTGAGGTATGCGAGGCGCTGAAGGGGAAGTACCCGAAGGACTTTGTGTTCACGGGCTGGCATCCCCAGTGCAGGTGCTACATCGTGCCTGTGCTGGCGAGTGAGGAAGAGAGGATGGCTTATCATAGGGCTGTGCTGAAGGGTGAGGACGTTTCGGATTTCCATTTCAAGGGGGAGATAACGGAGCCGCATGATGGGTTTCGGAAGTGGATGGGGGAGAACGAGGAGCGAATAGCCAACGCAAAGTCAATGCCGTACTTCTTAAAGGACAACGCCGGGTATGTAGCAAATTCGTTGTCAGATCCAAGCGAAATACTTGGGCTCATTGGAGGATAAAAGACAATACAGCCCAAACGCATGGACTTCCCTTTTAACGGAATCGTCGCAATGGACTTGACGGGAGGGCTTGCAACAGCCGCAATGAAAGGCTTTACTGGCCTTATCAATAGCTACTACGAGGCTGAGTCCAACAAGGAGAAGGTGGCTGTGCTACGGAGAATAATCGAAAACAAAAGCTTCAGTAAGCTCAAATACCATTCAACAATAGACCACTCAATATTTGCAATCGGCTATGAACCTTTTGATAGGCTTCTGAAGAAAGGGGAAATGCCAAAGAACCTTTCAATTGCCAAAAAGATGCTTCCACACGGATATGACGTGTATATGCTACCAAATCCTAACTCGAATGTAAGTGCAGACTTTATATTAAGCAAGAAAGGGAAACTGTACTATGCTGAAGGTAAGACACTGAACGGAAAGAACTCACTCGACAACCGACTGAAAGGGAGGCGCAAGGCAGGCCGAGCGTGTACTGGTTGACGTAATCGGCACGGATGACCCAAGGTATATTGCATCAACCATAGAGGCAGCATTTGAGCAGAACAATGGACTATCCGAGGTGATACTTCTGAAGGGTAGTCGTGAAATAAAGGTTAGCAGAAGGGAAGTTAATCATAAGTCTTTCTTCGAAAAGTTCAAGATTATTTGGAACAAGCAGAAATAAATCAAGGTGGGTAATCCCCACCTTGTAAACTCCAGTCACCGTAGTGCCAAGTTTTCCGAACTTAATCGGCTTTTGTCCGATGGTATCTGAGTTTTCACCCAACGTGCCCAAAGGAGATTGCAAATATACGAACAATAATTGAAACAACATAATTAATTGAAGAAAAAACGAGTGAAGCCCTGAGTTAGGTACGCAAATGGTGGTTCGACTCTTCCCAGTGTGACAAGAAAAAGTTGGCCACCTGCCTACAATGGTATCACGGCTATCGTACTGCCTTGCTTGCACTCCCTAAGTGTAGAAAACAAGAAGAACC
>CACZPU010000008.1 GCA_902783165.1 uncultured Prevotellaceae bacterium | reverse complement strand
CCGCAATGGTGGAATTGGTAGACACGAGGGACTTAAAATCCCTTGGCCAGTGATGGCTGTGCGGGTTCGAGTCCCGCTCGCGGCACACCTCTAAATCTTTAAAAATTATGCGCAAATATTTAGTTTTATTCATTTCAGCAGTTGGCATGGTTGCAATGACATCATGCTCATCAAAGCTTGGCGCTTTGTCTGCTGACAATTTCAATGTAGTTCCAAACCCCATGGAGACAGAAGCCGGTAAGGTGCCTGTAACCATCAACGGAAAGTTCCCAGAGAAGTATCTCAAGAAGAAGGCCGTGGTGACCGTTATCCCAGAGTTGCGTTGCAGCAATGGCGAAGTGGTTCAGGGACAGAGTGCCACTTTCCAGGGCGAGAAGGTTCAGGGCAACAACCAGACCATCTCTTACAAAGTGGGCGGCAACTACACAATGAAGAATAACTTCAACTATGTACCAGCCATGCAGAAGAGCGAGCTCTACCTCACCTTCGATGCAAAGGTTGGCAAAAAGACCGTGAGCGTTCCAGCAGTGAAGGTGGCCGATGGCGTCATCGCCACATCTGAACTCTACAAGAACCTGCTTGCCAGCACTGGCGCTTGCGTGGCTCCCGATGCTTACCAGCGCATCAACGCACAGAAGCAAGAGGCTCAAATCAAGTTCCTCATCAACCAGGCTAACCTCCGCAAGAGTGAGCTCAAGAGCAACTCTGTCACAGAGTTTGTTGACATGCTGAAGACCATCAACCGCGAGCGCGAGACACTTGCTCTCAAGAACGTGGAAGTGCTTGGCTTCGCTTCTCCAGAAGGTTCTTACGAATTCAACGACAAACTGGCCAACAAGCGTCAGGACGTTGCAGAGAAATTCGTTCAGGAGCAGCTGAAGAAGAACACCGAGCTCACAACAGATATCAACGCACACTACACTGCTGAGGACTGGGAAGGCTTCCAGCAGCTCGTTGCAGCAAGCAACATTCAAGACAAGGACGTCATTCTGCGTGTGCTCTCTATGTACAAAGACCCACAGGAGCGCGAGCAGCAAATCCGCAACATGTCTGCCGGCTTCCGCGAACTCGCCGACGGTATTCTGCCTGAACTGCGCCGTAGCCGCCTCATCATCAACTATGAGACCATCGGACGTAGCGACGACCAAATCAAAGACCAGTTCAAGGCCGACGCTTCTCAGCTGAACGTAGAGGAGATTCTCTATGCCGCTTCTCTCACCGACGACGCTAAGCAGAAAGAGGAAATCTACAAGAAGGCTGCCGACCTGTATCCCGCTGACTATCGTACAGCAAGCAACGTGGCTGCCATTCTCTTCAATGAGGGTAAGACCGACGCTGCTAAGGATTATATCGCAAAGGCTCTCCGCGCCAATGCCAACGCTCCTGAGGCTAACGCAAACCTCGGTTTGATTTCATTGCTCAACGGCGATGTAGCCACAGCTGAGAACTATATCTCCAAGGCAACCGGTGCCAACGGTCTGGCCAATGTGCTTGGTAGCTTGAATATCGCCAAGGGCAACTATGCAGAGGCTGCCAAGAACCTGAAGGATTCTTACAACAACACAGCCGCTCTGGCAGAAATCCTGAACAAGAACTATGCCACTGCAGCCGTTATTCTCAACGGTATCAAGAACAAGGACGCTATGACCGACTATCTCCAGGCTATCCTGAGTGCACGTCAGGGCAACACTTCAAATGCTGCTACCTTCTTGAGAACAGCTTTGCAGAAGAACCCAGGTCTGGCTAACTATGCCAACAACGACCTTGAGCTTATCAACGTAAGCAAATAATACTATCCACAAGCGACAAGCGAAGGATTATCGGTTATGGTAGATTTAAGAAATATTGTTCACAGCCTTTCTCGTGGCTGCAACCATAACCCACGATCCCTCGCTTGTCGTTTTATTACAACTTCTGCCTTCGTCTGCTTGTTGGCCGTAGCGCTCACCATTGTGTCGTGTGGGCCAAAGAGCGGATATTTCAAGATTGAAGGCCATCTTCTCAACCTCAACAAAGGAGAATTCTATGTCTACAGCCAAGACCACTTGGTGAACGGACTTGACACCATACGCGTAGAAGGAGGACGATTCTCGTACGAAAGACCATGCCCACACGAGGGAGTCCTCATGCTCGTATTCCCTAATTTCTCCGAGCATCCCATCTTTGCGACACCAGGCAAATCGGTGAAGATAAAAGCCGACGCCTCACATCTCAAGGAGATGACAGTGAAAGGAACAGAGGCCAACGAGGAAATGACTTCATTCCGGCAACAAATCGTTAGCGCATCGCCACCAGAAATCGTCAGACGAGCCGAACAATTCATCAAAGACCATCCTCAATCGCCCGTCAGCATCTTCTTGTTGAAAAAATATTTCTTGCTTGACAAAGACGTTCACTACCCTACCGCTTCATCGTTGGCGGATTTTCTTTTGAAGGCACAACCTCAAAACAGCGAGATTGTAAAGATTCAAAGCGAACTCAACATCATGCAACGCGCAGCCTTAGGAAAACCCTTGCCATCGTTCTCCGCCACCGACATCTATGGCCGGAAAGTGAACGACAGCGACTTGCGAGGGAAGGTCTCGGTGGTTCACGTGTGGTCAAGCTGGAACTATGAAAGCCAAGACGTACAACGACGCATCAAGAGAGCAAAAACCGAATCTGGTAACAAGCTTGGAGTGTTGGGCATCAGCCTCGACGGCAACATGCAGGATTGCAAGAATATGCTTCGTTACGACTCTCTACAATGGGCAACGGTTTGCGACGAACTCATGTTCGAGAGCCCACTCATGGAGAAATTCGGTTTGCAGACAATTCCAGACAATATCATCTATGATGTCAACGGAAAGATTGTTGCCCGAGGCCTCAATGCGAAAGAGATGCAAGAACAGCTAGAGAAAATGCTGAAGTAAAAGCATTTTCTTTGGCAACAACATCGCAGTTGGCACAAAACGACCTGATGGAAGCCACCTTTGCAGTCACTCTTATCGAGGAGTCTTGTGCCATCTGGAATATCATTGCCTTAAATTTTGCCCATAATCGTATTTGATAAGGAAAATATTGATTATCTTTGCAAAAGAATAACAATCTATATCATGCTAGTAAAAACATACACGGCTGCAGTAAACGGGCTGGAAGTAACAACTGTTACCGTAGAAGTAAGTATGAATCGAGGAGTCTTATACCACCTTACCGGACTGCCCGACAATGCCGTAAAAGAAAGTCGCGACCGAATTGCCGCAGCCATGCAAAACAACGGATTCAAGTTTCCCGTGGCCGACATCACAGTCAATATGGCGCCAGCTGACTTGCGCAAAGAGGGAAGCAGCTACGACCTTCCGCTCGCCATTGCAATACTTGCCGCCAACAACAAAGTGATGAGCGACCATCTCAACGAATATCTCATGGTGGGCGAACTGAGCTTGGACGGGCAACTGCAACCAGTGCGCGGCGCCCTGCCTATAGCCGTACGCGCAAGAAAAGAAAAGTTCAAAGGACTCATCGTTCCCAAACAAAACATACGCGAAGCTGCCGTTGTCAATCAAATCAATGTCTACGGGATGGAATCGCTCAATGATGTCATCAATTTCTTCAATGGAACTCAACAGTTTGAGCCAACCGTCATTGACACCCGACGAGAATTCTATGAGCAACAAAGCCATTTCGACCTTGATTTTGCCGATGTACGTGGACAAGAAAACGTAAAACGTGCATTGGAAGTTGCTGCAGCAGGAGGCCACAATATGATAATGATAGGTCCTCCGGGAAGCGGCAAGTCAATGATGGCAAAACGATTACCAGGAATACTTCCACCACTGTCTTTGGCAGAGAGTTTGGAAACAACACAAATACATAGCATTGCTGGAAAGTTAAGCCGTGATACAAGCCTCATCTCCCAACGGCCATTCCGAGCACCTCATCATACCATTTCTCAAGTGGCGCTCGTTGGCGGAGGAGCCAATCCGCAACCAGGAGAAATATCGCTCGCACACAATGGAGTGCTTTTCCTCGACGAGCTGCCGGAGTTCAACAAGTCAACACTCGAAGTGCTCAGGCAGCCTCTGGAGGATCGCCATATCACCATCAGCCGCGCCAAATATACTCTCGAGTATCCTTGTTCCTTCATGTTCGTGGCTTCCATGAACCCATGTCCATGCGGTTATTATGGCGACCCCACGCACACCTGTGTCTGCACACCGGGGCAAATACAACGCTACATGAACAAAATCTCTGGTCCGTTGCTCGACCGAATAGACCTCCACTGCGAGATTTCACAAGTACCCTTCTCCGAACTCAGTAAGCTAAAACCTGGGGAACCAAGCGAAAAGATACGTGAAAGAGTGATTAAGGCAAGGCAAATCCAAGAGGTACGTTTCAAAGACTTCAAGGGTATTCATTGCAACGCTCAAATGACGGAACGCATGTTGCATCAATTCGCAGAACCCGATGCAGCCTCTATGGACATGTTACGTATAGCTATGGAGCGACTGAAACTCTCCGCCCGTGCCTATAGTCGCATCCTCAAAGTTGCCCGCACCATTGCCGACTTGGATAATTCAGAGAAAGTCCAAGCACTTCATATAGCCGAAGCCATCGGTTATCGCAATCTTGACAGAGGCGATTGGGCTGAGAGAGGATTATAATATAAATAAGGTAAAGACGAACTAGAATATCATCATTTATCGTATCGCTAATGCACGTGTGTCAGTAGTATTATATAAAGGTGAAAACTTGAATGACTACACATTAGTTCAAAATGAAGATTTGCCAGAATCATTTCCAAGAAATAGAAAGCCGATAGAGAAGTCTATCGGCTTTGCTGTTTGTCTTGTTGTATAAGTTCGAGCAGACGGTCAACCGCCTCCTCTTCGGGAATGTTTTTCACAATGCACTCCTTGCCACGATAAAGCGATATCTTGCCACGTGCTGCTCCCACATAACCATAGTCGGCGTCGGCCATCTCGCCTGGACCGTTGACAATGCAACCCATGATGCCTATCTTCAATCCCACCATGTGCTTTGTGGCTTCCTTTATGCGGGCGATGGTAGAGCGCAGATCGTAGAGTGTGCGACCGCAACCAGGACAGGAGATGTATTCGGTCTTTGTGAACTTGATGCGCGCAGCCTGAAGAATGCCGTCGGCAAGGGCTGTTAGCAATGGTTCTTCCCATTGGACTGCTCCTTTGGAGCGCAACACCAAACGAGTGGCTTTACGGTCGATGAGCAAGGCGCCAACCGACATGGCTGCCTTCAATTGGAATGTCTCCCAATCAGGCTCGTCGATGCAGAGAGAAATGGTGTCGTTGGCAATCGATTGTTCTGCTTCATCCCTCAATTTGACACATTCGCCGATGGAGTCGACCAGTTTACGTGCTACGGGGATTTCGCACTCAGGCTCTTCTGAAAGCGACACACGGATGGTGTCGCCAATGCCTTCTGTGAGCAGGGCACCAATGCCTAGAGCACTCTTGATGCGCCCGTCTTCTCCTTCACCTGCCTCAGTCACGCCCAAATGAAGCGGATAGTGCATATCCTCCTTGTCCATAGCCTGCACCAGCAGCCTAACGGATTGCACCATGACTACCGTATTGGACGCTTTGATGCTGATGACCACATCGTGGAAAGACTCACGCTTGCAAATTCGCAGAAACTCCATGCAACTCTCCACTATACCGGCTGGGGTGTCACCATAGCGACTCATAATCCTATCCGACAAACTTCCATGATTCACACCTATGCGAACCGCCGTGTTATGTTCTTTGCATATTTGAAGGAACGGCACAAATTGACGCTCTATTTTCTTCAACTCCTCAGCGTATTCTTCGTCAGTGTATTCAAGATGCTTGAAGGTACGTCCTGGATCCACATAGTTGCCGGGATTCACTCTCACCTTCTCGCAATAGAGAGCAGCCACATCAGCCACTTTGGGATTGAAGTGTACATCGGCCACCAATGGCGTAGAGTATCCTCTTTTCCGGAGTTCGGCACAGATATTCTTCATATTTTCCGCCTCACGTGTGCCTTGGGTAGTCAATCTTACATATTCGCCACCTGCCTCCACGATGCGGATTATCTGTTCTACGCTTGCCATGGTGTCCATGGTGCTGGTGGTTGTCATCGATTGTACGCGGATAGGATTGTCACCGCCCATAGGTGTGTTTCCTACATAGGTGACAGATGTCTGCCGGCGAAATGGTTTCACTTTCATCGTTTAGTTCACTTTGTATTCGTATTTCACCTCCGCCAAAGCCAAATTGGCCTTTTCTATCTTTGAACCCAGGCTTGCCTTGTAGGCCTCCATCTTGGCAGAGAGAGCTTCATCAGCAAGCGATATCATCTGGCACGCTAAGATGGCTGCGTTCATAGCACCGTTGATGGCTACAGTAGCCACGGGAATTCCTGGAGGCATCTGCAAAATGCTATACAAAGCATCCACTCCATCAAGCACACTACCTTTGATAGGAACACCTATCACCGGCAAGGATGTACTGGCAGCAATCACTCCAGGCAATGCAGCTGCCATACCGGCACCAGCTATTATCACTTTGATGCCACGCGCCTTTGCACCTTTGGCGAAATGCTCCACGGCATCGGGTGTACGGTGGGCAGAAAGGGCGTTCACCTCGAAAGGCACTTGCATGTCGTTAAGAAACTGCATGGCTTTTTCCATGACGGGCAGGTCGCTTGTACTGCCCATGATGATACTAACTAATGGAGACATATTGTTTGATTATAATGAAAAGTTAATTATTTATAGTTATTCAGATACAAATATCATTGAACAAAGACCGATTGTTTTTAAAAACATAACACAGAGATATAGGCAAGGACGATGCCCAGCAGAAAACCAGACACCACTTGTGGGAGTGTGTGTTGCCGCAGAATCATACGACTGGTGCCCAACAACCCTGCTATGATAATAAGCAGGCACAGCCACCACACAGGATTGAAGACAAACATTGCGGAAAAGGCCAGCAAAGCCCCCGTTACACCACCAATGGCTGCAGTATGAGTGCTGATTTTCCAAAACAGATTGATGATGGCACACACCACTTGAATGGCAAGCGCCGCCACCAGTATGCTACTCATAAAATGCGGTATATGGAGCATGTTCATGAGATAGTAGCAAAGGAAATAACTCATGATGGAAATAATGTAGGGCACCATGCGGCGCTCCTTGATACCCATCTCGTAGAGTGTCCACCCTTGATAGTGGCGATAGAGACGAATGAGCAAGGTGGGAAGCAGCACCGTACACAAGTACACGATGAGCAACACCTGCAACTTGAAGAAAAAGGGCAGCAGGCTAAGATAGCTGAACATGAACAAGATAATCAGTCCCACCAATGGAAGGTAGAACGGATTGAAGATAGAGCTAAGCAAACGTGCCGTAAATATGATATCTCTTTCTCTCATTTCTTTCTCATTCTTGCAGAGGGTATGCCCAGCTGTTCTCTGTATTTAGACACCGTGCGGCGAGCAATAGGCATACCGCGACTCTTCATTTCCCTTGAAAGAGCCTCATCGTTGAATGGGTTCTTCTTATCTTCACCATCAATGAGCTCTTGCAGAGCCAATTTCAATTTTCTGTTTGACAACGATTCGCCGTTTTCGGTCTTTACGCCTTCGCTGAAAAAATGGCGGAGGCGGAAAATTCCCCATCGTGTTTGTGCATATTTCACGTTGCACACCCTCGAAACAGTACTGATGTCGAGCCCTGTCCGCTCCGCCACGTCCTTCAGCACCATGGGCTGCAGGTCGCTTTCATCACCGTCTTGGAAAAACTTCCGCTGCATGTCGATGATTGTCTTCATGGTGATGTAAAGAGTATGACGTCGTTGCTTCACGGCCTCGATAAAGTTTTTGGCGCGGTCCACCTTTTCTTTAGCATATACCAAAGCTTCCTTCATCTGCCGGTTCATGTTGCCTTTGTTGCCCTGATACCCCTTCACCATCTCGTTGAAGGTGGGTGATATATACAAGTCGGGCACCCGACCTTTGTTAATGTAGAAGCTGACAGTGCCGTCGTCTGCGGTATCGACAATAAAATCGGGAATAATCTGTTGCAGGCTTCTGCCTTCTGTCTCTCCCATGGCAGCTCCCGGTTTCGGGTTCAACCGGAGAATTTCTTCCTGTAGGTGCTCTACCGTCTCGTCGTTCAAGTCGAGTTGCTGGGCTATTTTATCCCAGCGGCGATTAATGAAGAGGTCGTAGAAATCGGCCATCACCTTGTGAAGCAACTGGCGTGTGGGCGATGGCGGCCGCTGGTTTATTTGTATCAAAAGACATTCCTGCAACGAGCGGGCTCCGATTCCTGGTGGGTCGAAGCGTTGGAGAATGTGCAGCACCTCCTCCACTTCCTTTTCCGAAACATAAATATTATGGTAGATGGCAAGTTCGTCGGCTATTGTGTCGAGTGTTTTGCGCAATAAGCCATCACTGTCGAGCGAGCCAATCAGGTATTCAAGTACGTCGCGCTGTTGTTCACTGATGTCCTCTTCGCCCATTTGTTCTTTCAACTTGTCATAGAAAGACGTTGGGTCTCCGTAGGTTATCTCCTCATAGTCGGCGCCACTCATATATTTGCCATAGGCCGGTGTGGGCATCTCGTCGTCGCTACCCATATTGTTCAGCATGTCGCTGAGAGCCGTCTCACGCTCGTCACGGGCAATCATTTCTGCCTCATCAGCCTCTCCGCCAACCGTAGTCTCCTCGCCTTCATCATCGTTCATGTTTTCGCCGAAGTCGTTCTCATCAGAGGGCAACACTTCCAAAGCCGGATTGTCATCAACCTCTGTCCTCACATTCTGCTCGAACTCGGCCAACGGCATCTCCAACAGCCTGACTTGTAGCATTTGTTGTTGCGACAATCGTTGTTGTTGAACCAACTTCAGTTCCTGCGTTTGTATCTGTTTCATCTTTGTTCTTTCACACTTGTCATTGCAGATGCTCTGCCCATTGTCCTCCTTCGGTGCTTAACTACTGAAATAGTCTTTCAACTGGGCTGCCAAACCAGCCAATTTCTCAGGGTTGTCATTGCCAAAGCGTTGCCAAATCTGCTGGCACGGACCAAGCAGCGGGCTCAGAATGATGGCCGAGCGGTTCAGATAGGGGTCGCACAACTGATAAACATCCATCACTTCTACCACCTCCTTGGGTTTCAGTTTGAGCAATCTGGCCAACTCTATAATCTCCGGTGTATCGGCCACCATGGTGTTTGGTGTGAGGCGGAAATATAAATCAAGGATGATGATAAGCATCACTGGCAACATGGTGCTGCCTTCGGTCACTGGCTTGAAGTCGAGTTCCCACGATTCGATAGTGTCCACTCCCTCGTAGAAGGCATCGGCGTTGCTGAAGCCCTTCATCTTCCTAAGCATGCGCACACCCTTGGCCAATCGTTGCGGATTATGGCCGTAGCGTTCCCAAAGCCGCTCCATACGAGGAGTGTCGAGCTGCCTCAGCTTGAACATCTGCTCGTAAAGATATTGGGGGGGGATGTGCAATTCCAGCGCCAGCGCCACCATCGGCTTCGAATACATTGGTTTCACGCCCTCAGGCCTCTTCAGATACAGCTGCATGAGGAGCAGCCAGTATTCATCCTGCCATAATCTGTGCTTTGCCATAACATCTGCTTTTATCGTATGCAAATATACATAAAAAACTTCAATTACAAGTCAGCACCCACAAAAAACTGTATTATTTGCAAAAATTGACAGGAATAGGGAAAACAAAACAATAGTAGACGCAATTCAAAGTGCCCATGTTTTAGCCATTGCTGATTGGTTATGTCAGAGGCAAACACAAGCAAGGTTTTTTAAGCCTTATTCGTCTATTTCCAATTATTTTTGTACTTTTGCAACCATGATACAAGGACACGGCGACGACATCTATGATTATTCGGGCGACATACGGCATAATTTCAGTTCGAATGTCTACCACGCCATACAAATGCCAGGACTCTGCGAGCACCTGCAACAATCCATAGGGTGCATAGGAAACTACCCTCCGGCAGAAATGAAAAGCTTGGAGCGAATGCTCGCCACAAGATTTCAAAACCGCCAAGAGGAGAACTTGATAACCAACGGCGCCACCGAAGCCATTTACCTCATTGCACAAGCCACCGCAGCGGCTTTCGACAACGACGAGGTGAACCGCCAGAGATGCCTCACAGCCATCCTCATTCCTACTTTCAGCGAATATGAGGACGCATGCCGAATGCATGGTCACGAGGTGAAGCACATCCGTTCGTTGGAGGAGGTAACCGATGAGATGAACCTCGTGTGGCTATGCAACCCCAACAACCCCACCGGCAAGGTGATTCCCAAAGTACAGTTGGTGGAAAGCATGATGAACCATCCACACACCGTGTTTGTCATCGACCAAAGCTATGAATTCTTCTGCCAAGAGGAACTTATTCAACCGCGTGAGGTTGCTCTCTTGGGCAACTGCATTCTGCTCCACTCCATGACCAAGAAATATTCCATTCCCGGATTGCGGCTCGGATACGTCACGGCACCCGAACCGCTCGCCGAAACATTGCGCCAATACCGTATGCCATGGAGCGTGAACGCGCTGGCCTCACAAGCATGCCAGTACATCCTCGAGCATGCCGACGATTTCCTGTTCGACATAGAAACCTACTTGCAAGAAGCCCAGCACCTCAACGCCGAACTCAATACCATAGGCGGCATAGAGGCTCTGCCCACCCAAACCCACTTCATGCTGATACACATGCCCGGCAAAGACAGCATCGTGATGAAGCGCAGGTTGGTTGACGAATATGGCATTCTTATACGCTCAGCACATAATTTTGCCGGACTCAACCGACATTACATCCGCGTTGCGGCTCAATCGCCCGAAGAAAACAAGCTGCTCGTCAACGCTTTGCGCCAATTGTGCGAGCAGTGATTCACCAAAGAAAACACATTGCACACAAAATGTGTAATGACTACATATAGAATGGGGATAAATGTTTTAAAAATGTACACGTCATTTATTAGAGTTGTACATCTAACTTGTACAAGTTGTACATCTTATATGTACAAGCCGTACATGTTACTTGTACAAGTTGTACATATAAGATGTACAACTATATGAAAAGCCAAACGTTTTGTTGTTAAATATTGAAAGAACAAAGAAAAGGTACAAAAAGGACAAAAAACAAGGATATGACCTACATTTCACTTATCATAGGATGGCTTCTCGACAAGCTTTTGGGCGACCCGCCAAAATGGCCACACCCAGTGGTCTATTTCGGCAAGGCCATTGCTTGTGGAGAGCGTCTGCTGAACAAGGGGGCACATCGCCGGGCAAAGGGTGGCCTGATGGCCGTGACATTGATTCTGGCCACCTTTGCGCTCACGTGGTTGTTATTGCGCGTTCCTATGCTCTTGGGCGACAATTATCGATTGTGGAGCACCGCTATAGTGGTCATTCTCCAAACCATTCTCATCTTCTTCTGTCTTGCAGGAACAACACTCATCAAGGAGGTGCGCATGGTATTCGAAGCACTCGACCGCTCGATTGATGAGGGCCGAAGCCAAGTGGCACGCATCGTGGGCCGCGACACCTCGCAACTCGATGCACAAGAGATACGCAAAGCCGCCCTCGAGACACTTGCCGAGAACCTCTCCGATGGAGTGATAGCACCTCTTTTCTGGCTGATACTCATAGGTGTTCCAGGTATGATGACCTACAAAATGGTGAACACACTCGACTCTATGATTGGCTACCGGACAGAGCGTTATCGGCATTTCGGCACGGTAGCTGCCCGCATCGACGATGTGGCCAACTATATTCCCGCACGCCTTACTGCCTTGCTCATGATTGTTGGCTATCGGCTGATGACCATAATGGGATTATGTAAAGGAGAGAATAAGGAAGGCCATGAGAAAAGTACAGACGAATGTGCAGAAGCAGAGCATGAGAAAAGCGGAATAAACAATTCGTCGACAAAGAAATCTGAGATGAAAGGGCGGAATGTTTGGGAGCTTATCCGTTTCGTGGGACGGTACGGCAACCAACATGCCTCACCCAATAGCGGATGGCCGGAGAGTGCCTTGGCCGGGATTCTCGATTGCCAGTTTGGAGGAACGCACATCTACTTTGGCGAAACCATCGAGAAACCAAACATCGGTACGCACGACCGCCCACTCACTTCTGCCGATATGACTCTGGCCTGCAAGGTAAATCAATCGGCAGAAGCTATGATGGTGGTCATTGCTTGTGTTTGTATTGTCTTTTTCTAGGCAAATGGCTTAGACTCCTTTCCACTGTGCAAAGCGGACAAGGTGGGCTTTGCGTTCGTTTCCAAAAATGGACGGCCTAGTTTTTCAACGAATAGGTAACTGTTGTCACCACGCGCACCTTCTTGATGTAGGGCGTGTTGGAGTCGCGGTCGTCGATAGAGAATTGACCTTGGTCGGCGCTCACAATCTTGTTCAGTTTGGAGTGGCTGTTCTCGGCAAATTGCTGGGCGGTCTTCTCAGCGTTCTCAATGGCCTCCTGCATCATTTTAGGTTTCATTTCCTTGAAAGCCACAAACTCGTATTTCACTGGATTCTCGTAGCCTCCGTCAACAATAGCGACACCTTCTTTCAGTAAGTCACCCTGACGCGCAATGATACTTCTCACTTGCGAGACATTCTTGGAAGTGACAGTGATCACTGATGTGATAATGTAGCGATAGGACCTGTAATTGTTGTTATATTGCTCGGCATTGAGGTCAATCACCTGAGGAGCATTGATGGTAAGCTCCGTTTCCTTGATTCCATTCCTCAATAGGAAGGCTTTTATTTTGCCTTGTGTGGCACCAATCTTGTTGTAGAGCTCGGGCAGGTCGTTGCCCATTTCCTTCGACACGATAGGCCACGTCACTTTGTCGGCCTCCACCTCTTGCTCGGCCAGGCCTTTCACATTCACTTTGCGGTCTTTATTGGCAAAAGCATTGATGCCAGACCTCAATGATTCTCCCATGATGACGATGCCCAGAGCTATGAGGGCAGCGGCAATGATAGTCTTATCTTTCATAATTATTTGATATTAATTGATTAGATGGTGCAAAAATACGTAATTCCCACAATAAAAAAAGGGATTTTCCCTATTGTTTAAGAAAAATCCCCTATAGCTTTTAATTTCCGCGCAAATTGTCCTTTCTTTCTTCGCATAAGTCATGATGGTTTCATGTGAATTGTGCATTCCTTTCGTGCATATGGCTTTTATACTTCGCGCAAAAGGTATGTTCGCTCAACGTTTACGGAACGTTCTTTACGTGCTTATGGCACATTTGTCAGAGAACATGCATGCGGTCGGCCATCTCCACCCATAGATCGGCCATGCGTTGGTGTCCAGCCGTAGTGGGATGAATGCCGTCCCAAATCCAATAGTGTTCGCGCGGTTGTGTCTTTGTCAGCTGTTCGAACATCTCCCTGAAAGGCAGATAGATGGCATGGTGGTTTTTGGCGATGTCGGCGATGATGTTTCCCAACTTGCGAATCATTTTCTGGCGCTTGACAAAGGTAGGAGCCTTGCCAATTTTTCCACCTTTGTCGACGAATGGACTGCCCACCAAGATTGTGACATGCGGATTTTGTTCCACCAGTTGGTCGAGCAATTGTTCATATTGTTTCCCCCATTCCCGATAGTCAAAATTGAGGTTGTTGTCTTTCTCGTAATCAGCCAGGTATCGGTCAATGTCGTTGGTTCCCACGAGCAAGGTGACCACATCGGGTTTCAAGTCGAGCGCATCAGCCTGCCATCGTTGAGCCACATCGTTGAGTGTGTTTCCGCTGATGCCCCTATTGAGGAATACATAGTCGGAATCAGGATATTCACTCATATAATGGGCTGCACAAAGCATCATGAAACTATGTCCGTAGAGATGATTCAAGTCTTTGTGGTTGCGTTTCTCCGAAGGAGTCATCATGCCTCCGCTCCTTCCCCATCCTCCGTCGGTAATGGAGTCGCCGATGTATAGCACACGTTTGTTTCCGGCAAAGGCTGCATTACTAAGAATAAGGCACGCCACCAATAGGGATAAGATTCTGATATATGTACGTTTCATATTTGTGATTGATAATAATTAGTTTCAGATGTTGAAGAACGATTTCAAGAGAAACCATAGTACAGGTACGAGCAAAGCTGGCAATAGATTGAGTGTTTTGCAATCCTTCAGGTTAAGCAGTCCCAAGCCCGAACCGGTAATCATCAGCCCTCCAACAATAAGCAACTCTGCCATCAGAGCGTCGCTGATAGCCGTACTCGACACATGGGCGATGAGCCAGAACATTCCTTGCCAGCAGAAAAGAACAGGCGCGGCCAGAACCATGCCCATGCCGTAGGTGGATGAGAAAACCATCGAGGAGACAAAATCGAGCGTTGCATTGGTGAAGAGGAACGTATGGTCGCCTTTCAGCGCGCTGATTACAGGACCGAGCATCGACAAAGGACCAATGCAATAGAGTAGAATAGCTGTCGACAGTCCGTCGGCCAATCGCGAATGGTGTTTTTCCATTTCATCCTTGCGCTTTTCCAAGTTTTGTAAAGCCTTGCTTTCCTCCAACTCTTGCAATTCCCTGAGATTGTCCTTGTCTGGTTTACCTTTGCGTTTCTCCCGTTTGTCCACCATGCGCTTGAATCTTCCATCGATATCGATAGCGGTGCCCGCCACACCTCCGATGGCAAGACTTACAATGAAGAGCACGGGGTATTGGCTTTTGGGCAAGTTGGAGATGGTGGCATTAAGTCCGATGGCGAGACTTGCCAGTCCCAGCCCTGTATAAAGCACCTGCTTGTATTTTTCCTTGACACCCCTATGCAGGATACTACCTATGATGCTTCCCGCTATGATGGTGGCTGTGTTGACGATGGTTCCTATCATTGTGTTATATGCGATGAAATGGTCAGATTGACATTGCCTTTTGGAATAATGGGTATGACTTCTTTAAGCCGATAATCTTATGATGGAACATTGTGATACAACTTCTCTATACCTATATATATAAGAACATTTTGCCACAATGCCCACAGGACAACAATCAATCTTGGAGTATCTGATACAATTTCTCCATGTCGGTATAAAGGCGTGTGGCTTCGGCCAACCGTTTGTATTGCAACTCTTTGTATTCAGCGTAGTTGAAATGCTTTCGTTCCTCCAATCGGCTAATGAATGGCTCAAGCAGATGGTCAACCACAGGCTGATTGTCGAGAATGCCGTGCATGTAGGTGCCGAAACACTTGTTGCTGAGATAGAATCCTGCTGGTATCTCCTGCTCTGTGTCTGCCACTTTGTGTTGTTCATCGCGAATCACACTGGTCTCACCCATGTGGATTTCATATCCACGACACTCTTCTGGATAGTGGAGAAAGCGGAATGTTGTCTGTACGGTGCGTTTCTCTCCACCCATAATAGTGCGTGTAGGCAATAATCCTAAGCCTGGCATTCGCTCCACCTCCCCTTCCACATGATTGGGGTCGAGAATTTCCTCGCCCATCATCTGATAACCGCCGCAGATGCCCATTACGGTTTTTCCATCATGGTGTGCCCTGAGGATGGCTTGTGCCACACCGTTCCGCCGAATCTCCATGAGGTCGGCAATGGTGTTTTTTGATCCAGGAATGATGATGATGTCGGCTTTCCGAATCTCTTCGGTGTTATTGGTGTAAAACAAATGCACGCGTTCATCGCGCTCCAAAGCATCAAAATCGGTGAAATTGCTCAGGCGCCCAAGCATGACGATGGCAATGTTCACCTTCCCTTCCTCAGCCTCGCGACTCTTCGTTTCCAGCGAAACAGAGTCTTCCTCCTCGATATGTATGTCATTAAAAAAAGGTAGCACTGCCAGCACAGGTATGCCACACAATTGCTCTAACATGCGTCGGCCTTCGTCGAAAAGCGATATGTCGCCCCGAAATTTGTTGATGATAATGCCCTTGATGAGTGCACGCTCCTCTGGCGGGAGAAGCATGATGGAGCCATAGACGCTTGCAAATACTCCGCCACGGTCGATATCGGCCACAAGGATGACATCGGCTTGGGCGTACATGGCCATGCTCATATTCACCAAGTCGCGATCGTGGAGGTTGATTTCGGCAATACTTCCCGCCCCTTCCATCACAATGGGGTTATATCGAGAGGCCAGTCTGTCGAAGGCACGATGCACTTCCTCTCTCAGCATGGCACGCGAAATGCCGTTCTTTGTTTCCTCGCCAAAATATTCCCTAGCATGATAGTTTCCCATGGGTTTGCCGTTGAGCACCACTTGCGATGTATGGTCACTATTGGGCTTGAGCAACAAGGGATTCATATCGGTATGACAAGCCAGTCCTGCTGCCTCGGCCTGTACAGCCTGCGCCCTTCCTATCTCCAGTCCTTCGGGGGTAGCATAGGAGTTGAGTGCCATGTTTTGCGCCTTGAAGGGTGCGGGCTGGTAGCCGTCTTCCTTGAATATCCGGCAGAAAGCAGTGGCAACGATACTCTTTCCCACATCGCTTCCTGTGCCAGCAAACATGATGGGGTGTAGTTTCTTATTCATTGTTTGAAAACACTATTCTTGCAAAGGTAGAACAGATGATGTTTGTCTAAAGCCTTCCTTCGCGTTTCAAAGCTTCGGTGAATTCGTCTATGCGCCGCATTTCCTTTGGTATGTCGATGCGTTGGGGGCAATGGGGTGAGCATTGTCCGCACTGGATACAATGGTTTGCCTGTCTGAGCTTGGGTACCGAGCGGTCGTATCCTATAAGGAATGCTCTTCGCCTTCTACGGTATTCAGCTGCCTCCATGTGCTTCTTCTGCTCTTCCTCCACGTGAGGTATGTTGCCTTCCTTGATACATTTGTTGTAATGTGCAAGAATAGCTGGTATATTGATTCCATAAGGGCATGGCATGCAATAGTTGCACTCGTTGCAAGGGATGGTTTTCAAGTTATAGATGTCTTCTGCCACCTCCATGAGGAAGTCGTTCTCCTCTTTTGAGATGGGTTTCAACGGTGCATACGAGAAAATGTTGTCGCGCAGATGCTCCATGTAGGTCATACCGCTGAGCACAGTAAGCACTCCCTTGGGGGTTCCAGCATACCTGAATGCCCATGATGCGACCGAACTTTCGGGTTCACGTTGCTTCATTTTTGCCACCACAGGGTCAGGAACGTTGGCCAGTCTTCCGCCAAGAAGCGGTTCCATAATGACGGCAGGTATGCCTCGTTTCTCCAATTCGGCATAGAGGTAGGATGCATCTGTGTTGCGGTCATTTATTTCATCGGCCCACTCCCAGTCGAGGTAGTTAAGTTCTATCTGTGCGAAGTCCCAATGGTATCTTCCCTCGTCGTGCCATTTCAAGAGCATGTCGTAGATTTCCACATCGCCATGATAGGAGAATCCAAGGTTGCGTATACGTCCTTTCTTCTTCTGCTCGACAAGCCAGTCGAGAATACCGTTGTCCATATAGCGCGCATTGAAGGTCTCCTCACTATCCAAGTATCGCGAATCACCACCTATACCATGCAAGAGCAAATAGTCGATATAGTCCACCTGCAACTCTTTGAGCGAGTTTTCAAACATTTCGATGGAACTCTCCCTGGTCCATGTGTCTGGCGAGAAATTGCTCATCTTCGTGGCAATGAAATATTTGTCTCGTGGATGTCGGTGCAAGGCTATGCCTGTGCATCGTTCCGAAAGACCTCTACAATAGGCGGGACTTGTGTCAAAATAATTCACTCCATGTGCAATAGCGTAGTCCACCTGCTTGTTAATCATCTCCTGGTCGTAGTCGGCATCTGGATTCTCACGTGGATTGCCACCTCCTTCGATGGGGAGTCTCATCATACCATAGCCAAGGAGCGACACCTTGTCATTGGTGTTTGGATTCACGCGCATGGTCATCTTGTCGGTAGGAGGCTCTTGCCGCTCGGCAAGTGTCTTCTGCTGGCCGTCGCTCTTCTTACAGGCCGCGAGCAATGTTGATGATGCCACTGCCGTGCCTCCGAATATCTTGAGGAATTGTCGTCTGTCCATCTCTTTAAAATATAATGGTTAATATTGTGATTGGTTTGTCTTTGAAGGTGAGGTCAGAGTATTCGGTGAGTCTCGTGTCCCTCCACATAGATAGCACTGAATGGTCGTGCTGGACAAAGGTTCTCACATGCTCCACATCCGATACACTTGGCCTCGTTCACGGCAGGTATCATCACAGACATTTCATCGTTCTCATCGAGGGGAACCATCTCAATGGCACCCGCTGGACAATGGCGCTCGCAATTGCCGCACTCCACTCCTTCGACAACAGGAATGCAATTCTTCTTCACCCATACGGCATGACCTATTTGGATGGAGCTTTTCTCCTCGAGTGTGATGGGCTTGATAGCTCCTGTGGGACATACTTGTCCGCAATCGTTGCACTCCACACGGCAATATCCTCGCTCATAACCCATCGTTGGTTGCATAAAGGTGAGCAGGTCTGTGGATGGGCGCAACACCTCGTTGGGACAAGCCGACACACACAACTGGCATGCAGTGCAATGCTGCTGCATATTCTTGGCAGAGAGAGAACCCGGAGGCGTCACTGGTGTGCTCTTGTCGTGCGGCACCCTGTCCTCGATAACCGCCAGTCCTCCATCCACTTTCTTTTGCTCCTGTGCCAATGCGGCTGCTGTTGTTGCCAATGCGGCACCTATTACAAACGAACGGCGGCTCTGATCAACGGTCACATTCTCTTTAAATGCGGCCCCCTGAACATCGTCAATCGTATCGTTTTGCTCTTGCAAAGGAGCATCTGCCTGTTTAGGCTTTTGGATGACTGGGCGCGCATGCGAGTATTTCAGTGCTCCGAACTTGCACTCCTCCAGACAATTGCCGCACACCACACAACGGCTATAGTCTACTTTCAGCGTCTTATAATCGATACAGGAAGCCTTGCAGTTCTTCGAACATTTAGAACACTGGCGGCACTTGTCCCCATCGAAATGTATCTTCATCCATGAGAATCTGGCCAAGAAGCTGAGGATGGTACCCACTGGACATATCGTATTGCAATAAGTACGCCCTCCTCGCCAAGCCAGAACAGCTATAACCACCAACGTGACGATTGCCACTATCAGTGTGGGAATGCTCTTCACCCAGACATCAGTATGGTAGAAGGCATAGCTGTCATAGTGTTCTGCGATACTCGCCAACACATTGTTGCCTGCCTCATATACAGGACGTAGCAAGTTGTTGGCTATTCGTCCATACGAGCTATAGGGCGCCAGAAGGGCCACCAGCGAGTTGACTCCGGCAATGAAAGCCACCACGAAAACGCCCAAAGTGCCATAGCGCCACCAACGTTTCTCTGGCGAAAAAGCGAAGCGATTCTTCTTGTGTCTGCCATGAATCCACGAGATAATGTCCTGCATTACTCCCAACGGGCAAATCACCGAGCAGTAGATGCGGCCGAAAACCAGTGTGAGCACCACCAGCAACACCACTACAAGCACATTCATGGCCAGCAATGCAGGCAAGAACTGTATTGTAGCCAGCCATCCCAACCATTGGTGCAAGGCGCCGCTGATATCCAGGAACAACAAAGTGATGGCCGTGAAAGCTATCGCAGCCAACAGAATTCTTACTTTTCTAAGCATAATGTATTAGTGCATAATGTTTTAGTATATCCAATTCCACTTGCAAATGTAATGAAAACTTTTGAGCCCACCAAACAACTATCTGATTTTTTATTGCTTAAATCAGCAAGCGGCGTTTCTCGAAAATATAAATAGAAAAAGGTGTGAAACCCAAGGATTGGAGAAAATCATTCTCCCCAATAGAGATGAATATAGCTTGCCAATAAATTTTTACATTTATACACCTTTGAATCCACCATGTTGCCATGCCCGTCGCTTATCTCAATAGGCAACGTACATGCGTTGTCGGGATTAGGCACCGAAGAATAATGAAACTCGTGGCCACGCCAGGTGCGACCTTCAAACTTGAACGTGCGGTAACCCAAATGCAAGTGCATGCCCACCATGGTTGCGTCTTGGTTGAGTACACCCACCATCGGAAACTTCCTCCCGTCCTCGCCCGCCACATGCTGGCACAGATACATCATTCCGCCACATTCAGCCAGGCACCTGCCACCCTGCTCTATATACTCGCGGATGCTATTGCGCATTGCTTCATTGGCGCTAAGCTGTTCAAGGAAAAACTCAGGATAGCCGCCCGGCAGATAGAGGAAATCGGTGGCTGGAGGTAACATTTGGTCATGCAAGGGAGAGAAAAACACCACTTCTCCGCACAGCCTCAACACATCTATGTTCTCACGATAGACAAAATTGAATGCTTCATCGCGGGCCACCAAGATACGGGCACACATTCCTCCTTGGGAATTATCATCACGTTTATGCGCCACAGGAAAAATGCTTTCAATACCAATGGGGAGCATTCCACTATGTAATTCTCCTTTATGATGTGGTTTTATTGGTGTTTCTTTAGGCTTCTGGTATATTCCATCTCTCATCATTTCCAACAACCCATCCACATCCACATACTCCTCCACAACTGCTGCAGCCTTTTCTACCAGCGTCTCTATAAGTTGTTTGTTCTCCAGTGTCAACCCCAAATGACGTGAAGGAATCTGCATATCGGGCACACGCGGAATCATACCCAAACACCTCAATCCCACCTCGTCGCATGCCGAGCGCAACAATTGCTTGTGGCGTTCGGAACCTACTTGGTTGAATATCACGCCAGCCAATTCAAGCGGAGCATCCTGCCCACTGTCGCCCTTCATAGCAAAATGCTTGTAGCCGTAAAGGATGGGGGCCACGCTAAATGCCATGCTGCGCGCATTCACCACCAATACCACAGGCAAATGGAGCAAGTGCGCTATCTCACCACTGCTACCATGCCATCGGCAATAGCCGTCGTAGAGTCCCATCACACCTTCTACCACGCACACATCTGCCTGCTGTCCATAGTGCTCAAACACCTGTTTAATATGGCGCTCGGATGCAAACCATGTGTCGAGATTCACGCTCTCGCATCCTGATGCGATGCGGTGATACTGAGTGTCGATATAGTCAGGTCCGCACTTGAACGGCTGCACATTCAGTTGTCTTCTTTTCAGGGAGCGTAGCAATCCCATGGTAATGGTGGTCTTCCCACATCCAGAATTGGTGGCTGCAATAAGACATCCAGCCACACGCTTTGTTTCGGCCGAAGCCTGTTGTACATCTTTTTCCATTAGTCTTCAGGAGTTTATCGGCGTACCGTTGTTTGTTATGTACAACAACAGCAAGCCAAACCACGTCGCAAAATTAGTGATAATAATTGAAATATTCCCATAAAACACCTTCGTTTTTCGCTACTTACAAGTAAGAAGCTCCGTCAGCCAACACAATTGTGCCCATTTACATCTCTGTCATGCCAAATGTTTGTAGCGTTGTTAGCCGTCGTTTCACTGTTATCCACATTGATTCGCCCTTCTCTTTTCGCCCCAACTTTGATGTATTCCTTTCCACAACTGGGCTTGTAGGGTTGTGTAAGTAATAACGTGTAAGCACAATGCCTAAGCACTTCAGAAAAAGTCTTTTTTAGGGTATAAACATTTGGTATTTTCAAAAAAACAATTTATCTTTGCAAAAGGCTGTTGTGCAGCCTTTTAATGAAAGGTAAAAACCATCTACCAAAACAGATGTATCTTACGAGAGAGAGCGAAATAAGTTGTTACCAACAAAAAAATCTAATGATACTATCTGCAAGGTGTGCCTCTCCCTCACGAGCCCAAAGAGAAAGGCTTCTGCATCCACAGCAGCAAGAAAGTAGTGTAATAAATAAGACTTGAATATGATTAGAATCCTTTGCATAGTGCTCACATTGCTCACCGCCACAATGGCAAGTGCGCAGAAAAAGAATATTCCATTGGTATACAACGTGGAGAACACGGGGATGCGCTTTGCTCCGCCAGCCATGCCGCACCCCACTAAGCTACCCGTCATACGCCAACTGCCTAACGCCCTTGAAGGAGTGAATGGCTTCGATGATTGGTCCAAGCGGCGAAGCGATATCTGCCACATGATACAACATTATGGTATCGGAACCAAACCAAGCGTGGAATCGGGACAAGTGGTGGCGCGTATGCAAGGCGACACAGCTCTGGTGGTGAACGTTTCCGTCAATGGACACACACTGACCTTACGCTCCACCATACGCTACCCGAAAGTGGGAAAGCCGCCCTACGCACTGATGATTGGCACTAGCATGATATCACTGCCCAAGCAGCTCTTCGACAATCGCCCTATAGCTACCATGACATTCCACGAGTTCCAAGTGAATGACTATTCGCAATGGCGAAAGCACCACGAACGAGGTGAGCACCCATTCGACCAACTCTACCCACACCTAAAAGACAATGGAGCCTATAGCGAATGGGCTTGGGGATTAAGCCGACTGATTGATGGATTGCAACAATTGGGTTCCACGAGAACCAAAATCGACATGAGTCGCATTGGGGTAACAGGTTGTTCATATGCTGGAAAGATGGCTCTGTATTGCGGTGCCTTCGATGAGCGTATTGCACTGACCATTGCCCAAGAACCTGGTGGAGGTGGTGCGGCTGCATGGCGCAAGTCGCATGAATCTAAAGAGAAGGTGGAGGACATTGACAAGACCGACTACCATTGGTTCTTGGAGAGCCAACGCGAGAATTTCCACGGCGACTCTGTCTATCAGCTGCCTTACGACCAGCACGAGTTGTGTGCCATGGTATGCCCACGCGCCCTCCTTCTTATTGGCAACCCCGACTATGTGTGGCTTTCCGATGCTGCCATGCTCGCATCTGCTAAAGAAGCTTACAAGGTTTGGGAACGATTTGGCATTGGCGACCGCATGGGTTGGAGCATTGTTGGAGGCCACGGTCACTGCCAGTTGCCAGAAAGCCAATGGCCCGAAGTGCAAGCATTCATCGACCGATTCCTATTAGGATTGAAGACCGACACGCGAAACATTCAAAAAGAACAATAAAAGAATCGTTAAGAGACGAACAACAAAATGCTCTGAAGTTAGATAAAAAGAAACATTCTGAATAAACATATAAGAGAAAACCCAAACGAATAATAGCAGAGACATCAAGAAACATCAATAAAAAAAGAAGCCGCAAGCAAATTGAAAAGGTGTTTAACCTTATCGTTTGCCTGCGGCTTTTTATGTATTTATTACTCTCGTTTTTTCTCTATAGTTTTTCCGGAATCTCTAGAGGATTCTGAACGATTCTGAATCCTCCATATAATTGATATCACCACTTTACTTGCTGGCGGGTTTCGTAGCACGGATAAAGTAGGCAATCAGAAGAATGTAGGCCACGAGCGAGCAGAACTGCGACATCGGATTGGCAAGCCAACTCTCGTTGATAGCATTGAAACCTGCAAACCGCAACAAGGCACTCACTACACCCATCAAGGCACCTCCAGCAATGAATCCACTAGCCAAAAGCGTTCCCTTTTCGCCACGCTCCTTACGAACATCCTCGGAGTCTTTCTTGCGTGAGGTGACGTACCAATTGACGGCTCCACCCACCAACAACGGGATATTCAACTCAAGTGGAATAAACATTCCAAGGGCAAAAGGCAGGGCAGGAACCTTGAAGAAGGTAAGCACCAAAGCTATCACGGCACCGATGCCATACAATATCCAAGGAGCACCCACGCCACTCATCAATGGTTCTATCACAGCAGCCATGGCATTGGCTTGAGGAGCAGCCAGTTCGCCGCTGGCAAAATCGTAGGTCTTGTTAAGCAATATCATCACACCACCCACGGTAGCGGCACTTACAAGTACACCCAGGAATTTCCATTGCTCCTGTTTCTTGGGAGTGGTTCCCAACCAGTAGCCTATCTTCAAGTCGGTAATGAACGAGCCTGCCACCGAGAGAGCCGTACACACCACGCCGCCCATAATCAACGAGGCAAGCATTCCGCCAGGACCTTTCAGACCTACGGCAACCATCACCACCGATGCCAGTATAAGTGTCATCAGTGTCATTCCGCTCACGGGGTTGCTTCCTACAATGGCGATGGCATTTGCAGCAACTGTTGTGAACAGGAATGCGATGACTGTCACCAGAAGAATGCCCACAATGGCAAACAAGATATTGTCCATCACGCCAAACCAGAAGAACAAGAAGGTGACAATGATAGTAATAACAGAGCCGATAGCGATAATTTTGAAAGCTATATCGCGCTGTGTACGTATCATGTCCTTGCTGGCACTACTGCCGCCCTTCATCTCTTTCGTGGCAAGGCTGACGGCACTTCTGATGATGCCCCAGCTCTTCACGATACCGATGATACCGGCCATGGCGATGCCTCCAATGCCTATCGACTTGCCATAAGCCTTGAAAATCTGCTCGGGCGACATATCACCCACAGCCGTGGTGATGCTCGGATCCCAAAGGTTCAATATGTGGTCGGGGAAGAGCAATGCCATTCCAGGCACGATAATCCACCATACAGCAAGCGAGCCCAGGCAGATGATGAAGGCATATTTCAATCCGATGATATAGCCAAGACCCAACACTGCAGCGCCTGTGTTCACCTTGAACACCAACTTGGCCTTGTCAGCCAAGTCGCACCCAAAGCCCACCATGCGGGTGGTCACATTCTCATTCCACCATCCAAAGGTAGCCACAATGAAATCGTAGAGTCCGCCGACTATTCCTGCGAGCAACAGCGGCTTGGCCTGGCTTCCGCCTTTCTCACCGCTAACGAGCACTTGTGTGGTGGCTGTTGCCTCCGGGAAAGGATACTTCCCGTGCATGTCGCTCACAAAATACTTACGGAACGGTATCATGAAAAGAATGCCGAGGATTCCTCCGAGCAACGAACTCATGAACACATTGATGAACGATGCCGACATTTCAGGATATTTGGCCTGCAGGATATAGATGGCAGGCAATGTGAAGATGGCTCCAGCAACCACCGAACCCGAGCATGCTCCGATGCTCTGAATAATCACATTCTCGCCCAATCCCTGTTTGCGCTTGGCGGCTGTCGACACACCAACGGCAATGATGGCGATAGGAATGGCCGCCTCAAACACTTGGCCGACCTTCAACCCTAGATAGGCCGCTGCTGCTGAAAAGAGCACAGCCATCAGCACGCCCCATGTCACCGACCATCCGTTCACCTCAGCATATTGTTTGCCTGGCTTCATGATGGGCTCGTATTGTTCACCCTCTTTCAGCTCTCGAAAGGCATTTTCGGGGAGCTGAATGTTTTTCTTTTCTTCCATATCAATCAATGTTTAGCTTTTAATTGTGTGAATCTGTAGACTAAATTTCCTCGGCCTTGGGCAATGGCTTGTGCTTATGGCTCACCTTGAAACGATCGAATCCCTGACCATAAACACCAATCACGGCACTCTGGCTTACAAAGGCCTCTGGGTCAATCTCGTCAATCAGCTCAAATATCTTGGCACTTTCGGTCTGCTTGGCCAGCACGAAGAGCATTTTCACCTCATGTCCGGAATAGAATCCCTGACCGTTGATCACCGTACAACCACGATGCGGGTCCTCGTTGATGCGACGCGCAATGTCCTGATATTTCTCCGAGATGATGAAGAATTGCACACTACGGCGCATAGAATTGACCACTTGGTCGATACAAAAGGCCGTCACATAGAGCACCACATAGCCATAAATCACCTTCTCCCAATCTTTCAGCACAAAATAGCTGCTCGAGATGATGATGACATCGCATATCAGGATGACACGCCCCAGCGAGATGTCGCGATATTTGTTGATGATGGCAGCAATGATATCCGTACCACCAGTAGAGCCGTTGGCTCCCAGTCCCAGACCAACACCGCTACCGCAGAACACGGCTCCTAATACAGCGGCCATGAAAGGCTGGTCTGCCAACAAATGGAGATTGGCCGTATAGTCGCGCGTCAACGACAAGGCGGTGGTCAGCACCACCACTCCATAAATGGTTTTCACACAGAATTTCAAGCCTAGAATCTTCAATGCCACCAGCAAAAGGCCGGCATTAATAACGAAATAAGACAATTGTGCGGGAATATGCAGTGGGCTCCATTCCAGGATAGAAGATATACCAGGCACGCCGCCCGTGGTAATTCCGTTAGGCAACAAGAAAATGGACCATCCGATACAATAAGAGAGCATGGCGATGCCTATCAGTATATAGTCGCGTAGCTCTTTCCACAATTTCTTCTTCTCAATAGTAATCGTTTTCATCGTTAATAAAAAAATTTTGTGCAAAGGTAATGCAAAAAATCGATTAAAATGAAATTGCAGAGATATTATTTTTTATGTTGCGGAGATATTAATATATATTTTCAATCTACACAATTCCTTATTTCATCAATATTTTTACCAGTTCGCGCATTCCTTCGCTGGCACCTTTCTGGATATGCTGCACGCCTCCGCCAGCTCTCACATCCTTAGGGTCAATCAGATAGACAGGTATTCCCGGACGTGTGTATTGCACAAGCCCGGCAGCTGGATAAACGTTCAGCGAGGTGCCGATGATGATAAAGATGTCGGCTTTGGATGCTTCGTTGGCGGCAAGACTTATATTGGGAACGCCCTCGCCAAAGAACACGATGAACGGGCGGAGCAACGAACCGTCGCCGGCTTTCTCTCCAGGAGCCACTTCCAGATTGGGCTCCGAAAGGGTCTTTTGATAACGGGGATTGTCCACATCGCGGCTCGAGCACACTTTCATCAGCTCGCCGTGAAGGTGAATCACATTGCTTGAACCAGCCATCTCGTGCAGATTGTCCACATTCTGTGTGACTACCGTCACATCGTATTGCTCTTCCAGCTTAGCCACCAACAAATGCCCTTCGTTGGGACGAGCAGCCACCAGCTTTTTCCTCAGCATGTTGTAGAAATTATTCACATACACAGGATCGTCCTCCCAAGCTTCATGAGTAGCCACACGCTGCACCTCGTGCTGTTCCCATAGGCCGTTGGCATCGCGGAATGTGCTCAGACCGCTCTCTGCCGACATACCGGCACCAGTCAATACAACTATCTTTTTCATCTCTATAATTGTTTTTAATTTACCCTTTCACTATTCCTACATCTCTTATTAGATGATATAGATTCTAAAATTTGCACAAAAATACGAATTTTTTCTCAATAACGGCAAGTAAATCCAAGAAAAATAGTACCTTTGCCACGTTTTAAAACAACAACTTGCAAAAAAACGGTTTTCGCATCGGAAGGCAAGCAGGCTTTATCAATATTTTACGTAGAATTAAACATGGATAAACTAAGTTACGGGCTGGGACTGGGTATCGGTCAGCAGCTTGCCCAAATGGGCATTGAACATTTCTCTATAGAAGACTTTTCTGCAGCTGTGCGCGACGTCATCGAAGGAAATGAATTGAAAATTGGTCATCGCGAAGCACAAGCTCATGTACAGCAATACTTCCAGAAACGCGAAGAGGAACTCAACAAGGAGCGTGAGGCAAAAGGAAAAGAGGCCAAAGTGGCCGGCGAGAAATTCCTCGAAGACAATGCCAAGAAAGAGGGAGTGGTCACCTGCAAGAGCGGTCTGCAATACATGGTTCTGAAAGAAGGCAACGGCAAGAGCCCGAAAGCCACCGACAAGGTGCGCTGCCACTATGAAGGATTCCTCATCAACGGTACCGTGTTTGATAGCAGCGTGCAGCGCGGAGAGCCCGCAGTGTTTGGCCTCCAGCAAGTGATTGCCGGATGGACAGAAGGTCTCCAACTGATGAAAGAAGGTGCCAAATACCGCTTCTTCATACCCTATCTGCTGGCCTATGGGCCAAGCGGTGCCGGCAACAGCATACCACCCTATGCTGCGCTCATCTTCGACGTGGAACTGCTCAATGTGCTGTAGCCACCCGAAAAACAAAGGAACATCATTAACAATTATAAAAACAAAACAATGAAAAAATTATCTTTTGTAGCCGTTATGGCTATCGCCGCTATCGTTTTCTCAGCATGCGGCAATGGTACTCCAAGAGCTAGTCTGAAAACAGACATCGATAGTCTGAGCTATGCTATCGGTATGGCACAGACACAGGGTCTGAAGGAATATCTCGTAGGACGAATGGGCGTTGACACCGCTTACATGGACCAGTTCATCAAAGGTCTCAACGAAGGTGCAAACGCTGGCGACAACAAGGCAAAGGCTGCCTACTATGCTGGTATCCAGATTGGTCAGCAAATCAGCACTCAGATGATTCGTGGCATCAACCACGACATCTTCGGCGATGATTCCACCAAGACCATCTCTCTGAAAAACTTCATGTCGGCCTTCATCACCGGCACAATGGGCAAGAAAGGCCTGATGAATGTTATGGAGGCTCAGCAGCTTGCTCAGGTCAAAATGGAGCAAATCAAGGCAAAGAGCATGGAAGATCTCTATGGCGACAACAAGGCTGCCGGCGAGAAATATGTGGCCGAGTACGCCAAGAAAGAAGGCGTGAAGAAACTCCCTGGCGGTGTGCTCTACCGTGTTATCAACGTTGGTACTGGCGCACTCCCCAAAGACACCTCTAATGTGGAAGTGAACTACGAGGGAAAGACTATCGACGGCAAGGTGTTCGACAGTTCTTACGACCGCAAGCAGAGTGCTACATTCCGCGCCAACCAAGTGATTCCCGGATGGACAGAGGCACTCACTCACATGCCAGTCGGCTCTAAGTGGGAGGTTGTGATTCCTCAAGAGAAAGCCTATGGTGCTCGCGAGCAGCGCGAAATCAAGCCATTCTCTGCTCTCATCTTCACTATCGAGCTTCTTGGTATTAAATAACAAAACTCTTTCCAGAAATGAGAAAGATTATTATCATAGCACTCACCCTCGTGGTGGGTGCTTCTTTCTGCCAGGCCAATGCTGAAAAGAAGGACAAGAAGAAGAAAAAAGCCGCCACTCAAATGCCTGCTGTCGTTCTGAACACTCCTTCCGATTCCATCAGCTTTGCCTCGGGAATGGCCGTCACAGAAGGTCTCACCAACTATATCAAACAACAATATGGGGTGGAGGAAGCCTTTCTCGACGATTTCGTACGCGGTTTCGAGGACGCCGTGAAGAGCAATTTCGACGACCCTGTCAAGGCCTATAGCGCCGGCATACAAATAGCCAAAATGGTGAAAGAGCGCATGCTGTCCGACATCTCAAGCTCGTTGGCAACCGTTTCCGACAGCGTTCAGGCTCCTCTCTTCTACCAAGGCTTCATCGCTGCATTGAAAAACGACACCACGCTGATATCTTCCAACGACGCCAACAAACTTTTCAAAGGGTGCATGGAGAAGGTTGCCGAGATAAAAGCAAAGAAAAAACTGGAAGAAGACGCCAAGAAAGCGGCCCAAGCAGAGACCAATAGGAAGGCCGGAGAGCAATTCCTTGCTGAAAACAAGCTGCGCGAGGGAGTGAAAACCACACCCAGCGGATTGCAATATATCGTTCTCACCCAGGGAAACGGTGCCATCCCGAAGGCCGACGATGAGGTCATTGTGAAATACGAGGGCAGCCTCATCGACGGAACTGTGTTCGACAGCAGCTACAAGCGTACGGAACAAACCAACAAGTTCCGCGCCAACCAGCTCATCAAGGGTTGGACAGAAGCACTCACCATGATGCCCGTGGGCAGCAAGTGGAAACTCTTCATCCCACAAGAACTGGCATACGGCAAACGCGACATGGGCGAGATTCCTCCCTGTAGCACCCTCATTTTCACGCTCGAACTGATAGATATCGTCAAATAACACCCTGTTTTGCAAACGGATACGCCTTTTGCAAAAAGGGTAAACCTTCTACAAAGATTGTCTGTAATTGGATTACAGGATTTTAAGACATAATCTGTAGAAGTATTACAAATGCTTTGTAGAATGATTACAAATGCTTTGTAGAAGTATTACAGATGCCTTGTAGAACTTCTACAAAGCATCTGTAATAATCCAAATCATCATTCATCATCAAACCATCTTTTTCTGCTTGTTCGGGAATGGCACAAATAAGCCTGGCCAATATGTTGGCCAGGCCATGTGAAATACGTTTGTATGAAAGCGCCAAACAGAACAAGTCATGGACTGCTGACTCAAAAAACGGAGCGCTCTAATGATGATACCACTCCCCTATTCCATCCTTTTACAATCGGTAGCCGACAGAGAACTCGGTCGCCAAATGCCTCGAAAGATGGCATAGGCCGGCATCACTCCAACGTTTCCGCCACCTCTTCCAGCAGACTGATGATGGGAAGATGCTGCGGACAAGCATTCTCACACTGACCACATTGCACACAAGCCGAGGCCTTCTCACCCCCAGGACGCCATTGGTATTCGTTGCGCGCCTCGTTCAAGTCGCCATACATCTTGTACACATTCATCACCGCAAAAATCTCGGGAATGTGAATTTCCATGGGACAGCCGGGAGTACAATAATGGCAAGCGGTGCAAGCAATGCCATCGAACTCTGACAATGCCTTGCAGGCAGCTGCCAAAACACGCTGTTCTTCATCATTCAGGGGTTGCAGTTCGTGCATGAATGACACATTGTCTTCCATTTGCTCCATGTTCGACATACCGCTGAGCACCATCATCACATTGGGCAGCGATGCAGCAAATCGGATGGCCCATGATGCATAGGATGCCTCGGGGTTGGCTTGTTTCAGAATATCCTTCACCTGCTGAGGAGGATTGCTTAGCTTGCCACCTTTCACGGGCTCCATCACGACAATGGGCACACCATGACGAGTGGCCACTTCATAGCAGCGGCGCGATGCGATGAAAGGGTCGTCCCAATCGGAATAGTTGATTTGGAGTTGCACAAATTCAACATCGGGATGTTCGGTGAGCAGTTCCTCGAGCTGGTCGGGGTCAGAGTGGAAGGAGAATCCATAGTGGCGGACAAGCCCCTTTTCCTTCAGGCCCTTCACGTAATCCCAAATGCCATATTGAGTGTATTTGTCCTTGTTGCCCGAATCGATGCCATGGAGAAGATAGAAATCGAAGTATCCCGCGCCTGTGCGCTCAAGGCTGACATTGATTTCGTTCTTGGCCTCTTCCTCGGTCTTGCAGGCAAAGTCAGAGGCATTGAGCTTGTCGGCTAGGTAATAGCTATCGCGAGGATATCGGTCGCAGAGCGCAAGTTTGGTGGCAGCCTCCGAACCTTCGTATACATAGGCGGTGTCAAAATATTTGCCGCCAGCCTGTATGAAAGCATCCACCATTCTCTTGGTGTGCTCAATATCAATGTCTTTCGTTCCTTCAATTTTCGGCAGTCGCATCATACCGAAACCCAATTTCATGCAATTGTCGGTTAGCTTGTTTTCCATACTGAAATAGTTTGTCTTTATGATTATTGTTCTGTTTGTTGTTGTTCTACCTCAAGGCGGTCTGCGAGAACAAGACACCTTCGGCAAGGAGTTAGGTTTGAATGCTACCCACAAGCCGTCATTCGGCGATATCATCGGCGGTCTCCAGCCTGTTCCTTATTTTTGCCCACGCATGGGAGTCGAACAGGAAACAGTCTTTCATCGTCTCCATCATTTGTGTGAAACGACAGATGGGAATGGTGAAACTAAGTTCGTTGCGTCCCACCCAAGGGCGCACCGATGGGTCGAAAAGGCCAAGGAAACAACGATAGCCCTGCCTTTCGTTCTCGACAATGGTCATCGAAACAACGCTACTGCATCCTGAACCGAAACGTGAAACAACGGCATCTGGCTCACCACAGTCGAAGAAAGCCCATCCGCAGAGACCCGACAACATGTCGGGTGTGGCATAGAAAAGAATTCCCTCGTAGCCATCGAACGATTCCGCCTTGTCTATTCTGACGAAATTCAGATATGGCTTCTCGGCCCTTTTCATGTCAAGACTATCTATATAGTCAACCACCATTTGGGGTGTTTGCTTGTATTTCTCCTTCAACGAGACGAATCCGGGCACTCGCTCAGGCATGTCAGAGAATCCCGTGTAGAGTTTTCCTCCACCACAACCGATGACATCGGCACTAAGACTGACGGGAATGCCCTCTCTTGCAGCTTGCAGTCCCTTGAAAAAACATCCGCCGATTTTGGGTGTTTCGGCCACCGCCTCGGTACTATATCCAAAGAGCAAAGGCAATGGCACTTTGCTTCCAAATGCCTCTCTGTAGTTCTGAATGAATTGTTGTACGGTCATGTGGCATATCTGTTGGTTATGGTTACAAAAATAATAAAAAAATCGTAAATAGAAAAGAAGTATTCGGAATATCAGTCAAAATCGTACTTTTCTACAAAGACGCCCATGCACTATGGAGCAAACAAGTGGTCTTCAAAATATCAAACAGGAAAGGGAGATGCCTTCCAAAAGTGACAAAATGTAACAAAAACCGCAAAGAAATACAAAAAAATTTGCAAGAATGTTGCATAATTCGCCCAAATGTCCTATATTTGCTAACAAATTATCAACTTATTTAATACAACCTATCGAAATGGAAAAAATAGACCGTTTGGACAAGAAAATATTGAGTATCTTGTCGTTGAATGCCCGAGTGCCGTTCAAAGATGTGGCCGGTGAATGCAATGTGTCAAGAGCTGCCATCCACCAACGTGTGCAGCACCTGATAGAAGACGGAGTAATTACAGGCAGCGGATTCGACGTAAATCCCAAAGCACTAGGATACAGCACTTGTACATTCGTAGGTATTACACTCGAACGGGGTAACATGTACAAACAAGTGGTGGAACGCCTTCAGCACATTCCAGAAGTGGTGGAATGCCACTTCACCACTGGTCCTTACACCATGTTGGTGAAACTGTATGCACGCGACAACGAACAACTGATGGACTTGCTCAACAACCAAATGCAATGCATTCCGGGAGTGATGACCACCGAGACGCTCATCTCGCTGGAGCAAAGCATCCATCGCGAAATACCAATTGAAGCGGAAGGTTAGAACGGAAGGGAAGCAAGCATGGAAAATTTCAACCTAAAAGCGCATCTAGCCAAAATCTACTCCTCCTTCCCCGAGGCAGAACACCAGCCGCTGATAGGCATCACTTGCAACTATGTGGACGGTGACGCAGCACTACGCGACAGATACTATATGCAGGTGGTTGCCGCTGGAGGTACGCCCGTACTGATTCCTCCTGTTGCAGACAAGAATGTGCTCATCAACACACTCGAGCATATTGACGGACTGCTCTTCAGCGGTGGCGCTGACATCAATCCGCTATGGGCAGGTGAAGACCCGTCGCCGCGACTGAGAGGTATCAATGCGCACCGCGATAAGGCAGAGCTTATGCTGGCCCGTTTGGCCTACAACCGTCAGATTCCCATGCTCGGAATCTGCCGAGGCATGCAGACAATGGCAATGGCTTTCGACGGCCATGTGGCGCAGGATATTCCCACGCCTACCATCAAACACTCTCAAGATGCCGACCGACAGGAACTCACACATGGCATCACCATCGAGAAAGACAGCGAACTGTTCTCACTCTACGAAAGTCAACAGATATTCGTCAATAGCTTCCACCATCAAGCCGTGAGCGACACGGGTAGACTGTTCCGCCCGACAGCCACTTCGCCCGACGGTGTAATAGAAGCCATGGAGAGCATCGAGTATAAGTCTATGATGGCTGTACAATGGCACCCAGAATGGTTGGAGTCGGGCCTGCCCATCTTCAAATGGCTGGTAAAACAGGCTCAGAATTTCCATGTGGCCAAGCAACTGCATCGTCGCATCATCACGCTTGACACCCATTGTGACACTCCCATGTTCTTCCCGAAGGGAATCCACTTCGAGCAGCGCGACCCACGCATCCTCGTTGATATGCACAAGATGGTTGAAGGTCGTCAGGATGCCGTGATTATGGTGGCCTATCTTCCCCAACCCAAGATTGGCGAGCAATTCTCGAAAATGGTGGATGTGACATGGAGCAACAACACGACAAAAAACGGCGAACTGAGTCCTTTCACCTATGCCAATCTCATTTTCGACAGGATTGAAGACATAGTAAAGGCGAACAGCCAATATGTAAGCATTGCACGAACACCGGGCGACCTCTACGGAGACAAGCGCAAGGGACGCAAAAGCATCATGCTCGGAATAGAGAACGGTCTTGCATTGAATCACGATTTAGCCAATGTGAAGCATTTCGCCCAAAGAGGCATTGTCTACATCACACTCTGCCACAATGGCGACAATGACATCTGCGACTCTGCACGCGGATGCAACACACACAATGGAGTGAGCCAATTCGGAGAGAAAGTCATCCAAGAAATGAACCGCCATGGCATCATGGTCGACTTGAGCCATGCTGGAGAGAAGAGTTTCTACGATGCACTCGAAATCAGCTCCACACCTATCGTTTGCAGCCATAGCAACTGCAAGGCTCTTTGCGACCATCCAAGAAACCTTACCGACGACCAGCTGAGGGCTCTTGCCGCCCACGGAGGAGTGGCACACATCACACTCTACTCAGGATTCCTACGCAAAGACGGTGAGGCAACCGTCCTCGATGCCATTGACCATCTGGAACACGCCATCAGCATTATGGGAATAGAACACGTGGGATTGGGTACCGATTTCGATGGCGACGGAGGTATTATCGGACTTGCCGACAGCAGCGAAATGATCAATTTCACTCTTCATCTGCTTCGCCGCAAATATAGCGAGCGTGACATTGAGAAGATTTGGGGTGGCAATTGGCTCCGCGTCATGGCCCAAGTACAAAGGGTGAATAATACATATTAATATATAATAATGTATAGTATATGAGAAATTTTGTTTGGGCAACCATTGCCGTAGCATTAATTTTCGGTTCGTGCAAAAGCAACAAGCAGGCTTTGAACGGGGTCGACCTTGTCAGCCAGGTGCCTGTAGGACCGTCTTTTGTGGCAGATAGCGCTTTTGCCTATTGTGAGGCACAGTGCGAATTCGGCCCACGTACCATGAACAGCAAGGCACATGATGACTGCGAAAAATGGATTGTAAATAAATTCAAGCAGTTCGGTTGCGAGGTAACCGTGCAGAAAGCCGACCTGAATGGATATGACGGAACCGTGCTTCACAGCACCAACATCATTGCCGCCAACAAACCGGAACAGACGGAGCGGGTAATGCTTTGTGCACATTGGGACAGCCGTCCATGGGCCGACAACGATCCAGACAGCGCCAATTGGCACAAGCCTGTGATGGCCGCCGATGACGGTGCCAGTGGTGTTGCCGTGATGTTGGAGATTGCCAGATTGCTTCAACAGGCGGATTCGTTGAAGGTGGGCATAGACTTCATCTGCTTTGATGCCGAGGACTGGGGTGTGCCACAATGGGATACCTCCACATACAACAGTGAAAGCTGGGCCTTAGGTGCACAATACTGGTCTGACAATCTGCACAAGGCTGGCTATAAGGCACGCTATGGAATCCTTTTGGATATGGTTGGCGGTCAAGGTGCGCACTTCTATCAAGAAGGAATGTCGAAACAATATGCACAGAATATTGTAGACAAGGTTTGGGCTGCGGCCAAGGTAATGGGTTTCGGCAGCTATTTCCCCGACCAAGTTGGCGCAAAAATCACCGACGATCATATTCCTGTCAATGAAAAAGCACGCATCCAATGCATAGACATCATCCCCTTTTATCCAAATTGTGAGCAGAGCAACTTCGGCCCAACATGGCATACGGTGAATGATGATATGCAGCATATCGACAAGAACACGCTTCAAGCTGTGGGACAAACAGTTATACAAGTATTATTCTCAGAAAAATAAACATGAAAACAAAAAAGACTTATTTCCTTTTGATTGGACTGATAACCTTGTGTCTTCACACACAGGCACAAGAGAGATTTGAACCTTCATGGCAGTCACTTGAACGCCATGTTGCCGTACCCGATTGGATACGCGATGCCAAATTCGGCATCTATTGCCACTGGGGCGTTTATTCTGTGCCTGCCTATGGCAACGAACAGTATTTCCATTATATGCACGATGAAGGTGTAGGACTGATGAATGCCCGCCAGCGCCATGAGCAAATTTATGGTCCATTGTCGCAATTCGGTTATCACGACTTCATTCCGATGTTCAAGGCTGAGAAGTTCAATGCCGACGAATGGGCAGAACTGTTCCGCAGCAGCGGCGCTCGCTTTGCCGGACTGGTTGGTGAGCATCATGACGGTTTCTCGATGTGGGATTCCAAATACACCCCTTTCAATGCCAAGAAGATGGGACCGAAGCGTGACATCGTTGGAGAACTGTCGCGCTCCATCAAGCAGCACAACATGAAATTCTTCCTTTCCTTACATCATGAGAATAATTACTATTACGTAAAAGTTAAGCCAGAATGGGCTGCCAATAATCCTAAATATGCCAAGATGTACGGTTGTCTGATGCCTCGAGCCGAATGGTACGACATGTGGCTGAACAAATCGAAGGAGGTTGTCAGCAAATACAGTCCCGACATCATCTATTTTGATGCGTGGATGGATTCCATCCCAGAACAGAAAAAGCTGGAATTTCTGGCTCATTACTTCAACCATGCCCAGCAAACAGGCCAAGAGGTTATCTTCACCTATAAGTTCAAGGAATTCCCGCGCTCAATAGGAATGTTGGATCATGAGATGAGCAATCCCGACCAAATAGATCCCACACCATGGCTCTGCGACTATACCATCAGCACAGGCTACCACTCTTCGTGGGGATATGTGCGTGGTATGCAATACCGCAGCCACCGAGACATCATACAAAAGCTTATAGAAGTTGTGAGCAACAACGGCCAACTGCTTCTCAACCTGTCACCAATGGCCGACGGCACATTCCCCCAAGAACAAAAAGATATTATAGAGAATGTGGGTGTCTGGCTATGGTCGTATGGAGAGAGTATATATGGAACAAGGCCTTATGTGGTTTCGCACGAGACGACGTCTTCAGGAAACCGGGTATGCTACACACGCAAGGGAAATGTGCTTTATGCCATCTTCCTCGACTGGCCGGGAACCGACAAGCCACAATTGCTCACCGCCCTGAAAGACAGCAATCTGAAAGGAAAGGTGACAGATGCCACGCTACTGAGTGTGAAACGCAACTTCAAATGCCATGTCAGCCAAAGCAACGAAGGGCTGACACTGACCATTCCTCATGGCTCGCGTCTGCCCTCCGATGCTGCTTATGTGGTTCGTTTAACCTTGGAATAGCAACTATTCTGAAAGTTTTATGTTCTGCTTATAACACAATGCCGCACCTATGGCAGTACAGAATTGTGAATAGGTGGGGATGATGAAATGAACACCATAGAGCTTCTCCATCATGGGGAAGATGGTCTTGCATTGTGGTAACAATGTGAGATTGCCAATCATTACGAAATCCTTAATGCCTGTGCCAAGAGAAGAAAGGATAGTGGCAGAACCTATCGTCTGCACAACGGTGCAGATTATTCCTGCTGCAATATCCTCCTGTGAAGCATTGCTCTGCACATTGCCAAAGATAGAGGCTGTGGCATCGAGTGGAAGCCCTGGCAGGGGAACGGCACTAATGTCGCCTATCTGCAAGTTCACATGCGATATATCTCCATGTTCGGCAAGTGCAGCTACATGCCTGATGTCGTCGGTATTAAGCAACAACCTCGACAATCCCTGCAATGTACCGCCACCAATACCTATACCTCCGATGTGCTGAATGTTTTCATTGTCGTACTTCACAAAAGAAGTTCCTGTACCCATGCTCACCACAATCATACGGTCCTGCTTCGATTCGTAGCGGGCACCAAGCCCATCGGCAATAAACTCCTCTGCTTTCTGAATGGGCAATCCGAAAAGCGACTCGTTGACATAGGCACTTCCCACGCCTGTAAGCATCACCTGCTCGATATCTTCAAGACTGATTTTGTTGTCATGCAGATACTTGCCAAAAGCTCCATAAAGAGAAGTAATAGGGTCGGTAGCCTTTATGCGGATGGGTGAAACCACCTCACCGTTACACAACCCTACTATCTTTGTTGTACTGATACCAACATCTATTCCGATAATGATTTTCATAAATACCATTGCATTAAAACCTTTGCAAAGATAGCATTTATTTTTTATTCCAAATCATTTCTTCAGAAAAAGATTAAAGCAATTCCACCAAACGAGCCATCTGATTGGGAATACGAATCTGCTGTGGACACTTTGCGAGGCATTCTTCGCAATCCATACACTTGTCGGCACGCTTGAGTTCGGCTATCGCCTTCTTGAAACCCTTGACATATTCATTATGCCGGCTGCGATAGTCGGATGAGTCTTTGTCGGGCAAAGGCAACAGTTTTTTGTTCACTGCCTCATTGTAATAGGCGAAATTACCGGGAATATCCACACCATAAGGACACGGCATGCAATATTCACAAGCAGTACACGGGATGGTTGGATAGCCCTGCATATCATCGGCAATACGGGCAAGGAGTGCCTTTTCCTTCTCATCGCAAGGCTCAAGCGGTGAGAATGTCTTCACATTGTCAACCAGATGCTCCATCAGAGTCATTCCGCTCAATGCCGTTAGCACATTGGGTAAGGTGCCAATCCAACGGAACGACCATGCTGCCTGGCTGTCATCGGGACGCAATGACTTCAGCTGACGAGCGAATTCCTCAGGAAGACGAGTGAGACGTCCACCGAGCAGCGGTTCCATGATGACACACTGCACGCCCGCCTTCTCACATTTATTATATAAATACTCGGCATCTGCATCTCTTTTTCGGCCAGTAGAGGCATGACGCCAATCCACATAGTTAAGCTCTATCTGACAAAAATCCCAATGATATTGGTCTTGATGATCAAGCAACCAATCGAAAACCTCCACATTGCCATGATAAGAGAAGCCCAAATTGCGAATACGACCAGCCTTGCGTTCCTCCAAGAGGAAATCGAGCAGACCATTGTCAAGAAAGCGCGGACGGAAATCTTTCATGCCACTCCCGCCAACACTGTGCATAAGATAATAATCAATATAGTCTACTTGAAGGGACTTGAACGACTGGTAATACATTTTCTTTGATTCCTCCAACGGCCACATGTTCCTGCTTTGGTTCGACATTTTTGTGGCAATGAGATATTTGTCACGCGGATGTCTGCTCAAGGCAATGCCCGTAGCCGTTTCAGAACGACCGCCACAATAGCGTGGAGCAGTGTCAAAATAGTTTACACCATGTTCAATGGCATAGTCGACTTCCTGGTTCACCAATTCCTGATTGATTTGACCATCTTTCTGGGGCAGTCGCATCATGCCATAACCCAACAACGAAACTTTATCGCCAGTATGGTGGTTTTCACGATAGGTCATGCTACCGGCAATGCCTTGTTGTATTGAAGACGACGAATATTTAATCTTACTTGGATGAGCCAACACTTTAAATGGTTTCATTGCCATCATGGCCATCGCTGAAGCAGAACCCATTCCCACCATCTTGAGAAACTGTCTGCGATTGAGTTTGTGATTGTCTTGAGACATAGTTGGAAGATTATTTGATTGTCTAAGATTAGTATAAAAACAAAAAGAAAAAAGTGGTTCCAGAAAATATCAGTTTGATTTTCTATGCAGCAAAAATAGCAAAAAAAATCATATATTCCAAACTTTTTTTGTACTTTTGCAATTGATACAAAAAGATTTTTGTGTTATTGACATATTTTATTACGATTTTTGTTCCATTAAAAAAGAATGAATATGAAAAAATTACTCTTTACAGCTGTGGTGATGATGGTTACACTTACAGCAAGTGCTCAGCACGCCACGGGCTCGTTTGCCCTCAAGCCAACCATCGGACTGAATCTTTCTAATTTCTCTGGAAGTGAGTTGAGTACAAGTATGCGTGCTGGTCTTGCCGTGGGTGTCGAGGCTGAATACCAGACTACACCGTTCCTCGGCATCTCTGCAGGATTCCTCTACTCTATGCAGGGAGCAAAATTGAATGTTAATCCTTGGGGAGTTAAATTAGGAAAGGTAGCAGCTAAAGTTGATTATCTTAACTTTCCCATTCTTGCTAATGTGTATGTTACACAGGGACTTGCCCTGAAAGCTGGTTTACAAATAGGTGTTAACATGAGTTCTGATATTGACATAGAGACATCTTTCCTCAAAGATAACATTAAGGTTGCTGATGTTACTGACCAAACTTCAAGTATTGATTTTTCAATTCCTGTAGGTGTTTCATACGAATATCAAAACTTTGTGATAGATGCTCGTTATAACATTGGTCTTTCTGATGTATACAAAAAAGATAACACTATCACCACCTTGGCTTTGAAAGGCATCAAGAACAGCAACATCATGATTACACTTGGCTATAAGTTCGACTTGTAATCATTATCTGCCACCACGATATGGCTGGCTGTTATCATTATAACCAATTCGCACGAGTTTTCACATAAATATAATACTTTGATGAAAACTCGTGCGAATTGGTTTCTTGAAATCTATCTGCTATTTGTTTAGCATCTTCTTCAACACACTTTCCTTGACTTTAAACACTGTTCCGTGCTTGTGTCCTGCAGGAATGGAAATACGGTCGTCGGCAGGTGTGAATGTCTTGAAGTCGCGAGTGCTCACAGCTCCATAGCGCCCCTGGCGATAAACGTCGAAATAGATAATCCACTCATCGCCCAGCTTCACGGCACATGGCCCTTCCGAATAAGTGGGCGCAAATTTCACCGAAGGATTGCTAAACGGCCCCTCGGGGGATTCTCCAAAGGCACAAAACAAGTCGCTATAGCCAGGTTTGCGATTGTCTTTGATAATCAGAACATAGTCTTTCTTGCCACGTTTCAGCAAGAATCCGTCAATGGAATTGAATCCCGGATCATAGTAAGGACGTGTAGGTGCAAATGTTTTAAAATCTTTGGTTGTCGTATAATAGGCTCGATGACAACCATTGGTTCCTAGTTTGTCTGCATCTGTATAACGTTCTCTCGGTATAGCGGAGGACCATATAATGTAATACAATTGTTGGTCCTCATCGTAAAACAGCTCAGGCGCCCACACATTATTGGTTGTGGAATCTTTCATCACATCTATCTTTCGCTGTTCACTCCAATGAATCAAATCTTTGGAAGAGGCGTAACCGAAGGCCTGTTCTCCGTTCCAGCTCAATGTCCACACCAAATGGAAAGTTCCATCGGGGCCTTGAAGTATCGATGGATCGCGCATCATGGATTGCGGATAGAATTTCGGTGTGTCCACGCGGTTGGTAAGATAATTTTGGTACAATTCTTTGTTGCCTATCTCAGGGCGAAGCCACGAACCGGGAAGACTGTCCCAATGCAAACCGTCATAACTATAGAGAAAATGCAAACCGTCGAGAGCTGGCTCACGGTGAGATGTAAACATATACACATCTTTTGTTTTAGCACAACCTATTATCATGAGTGTTGCGCAAAGACATAACAGTAGTTTTTTCATAATAGGTACATTATTTCCAAAAGGACGCATTTCTCTTGGGAAAGTAACCTAAATGAATATCAAAAACATCACGACGAAAAGATAAACCATTTTACGAATAAGAAAGCCGAGTTTCCATATAAACCTCTCACTGTCTGCACCATAAACTTAAACAGCCCATTTGCGTTCTGCAAATGGGCTGTTTGGGTTTATTGGAAAGTATAAATTACTTCACATATTCAGCGAAATCTGTCAGACGCATGTCACCCTTGCGAGCCAGTGAGTCGTGCATAGCGAAGGCGGCTGTCAGGTTGTGACGAGTATGTCCACCCTTGGCAATCTTCAAGTAATCCCAAAGCAGCTGCTTGTAGTCGGGATGTACGCACTGCTCGATGATATGCTGTGCGCGTTGTGCTGGACTCTTGCCACGCAAGTCGGCAACACCTTGTTCTGTTACAATGATGTTCACATCGTGCTCTGAATGATCCTGATGGCTCACGAAAGGAACTATTGAACTGATTACGCCTCCCTTTGCTGTTGATGGGCAAGTGAAGATGCTGAGATAAGCATTGCGCTCGAAGTCGCCTGAACCACCGATACCGTTCATCATCTTCACACCACTAATGTGAGTGGAATTGGCATTTCCGTAAATGTCGCACTCGATAGCTGTATTGATGGCGATAACACCAAGACGACGAATGATTTCAGCATTGTTGCTGATTTCACTCTGGCGCAGAGTGAGGTGGTTCTTGAAATAGTCCATATTGTCGTAAACCTGCATCAGGCACTCGTTGCTAACGGTCAATGAGCAGGCTGAAGCATCCTTCACACGACCACTGAGCATCATGCCGATGACAGAGTTCTGGATTACTTCGGTATAGATATTGAAATCGGGCACATGCTTGTCCTCACCCAGTGCACCGAGGATGGCGTTGGCTGTAGAGCCCACTCCACTCTGCAATGGCAGGAATTCCTTTGGAATACGACCTTTGTGCATCTCCTCCACAAGGAACTCAGCTGTGAGGTATCCTATCTTGTCTGTAACGGGGTTGCTGTCGGTGAAAGCACGAGCCTCATCAGGAATGTTGCATTCAACCACACCCACCAGTTTCTCTTTGGGTATAGACACATAAGGAACACCAATTCGGTCGCCTACATGCTCAATTGGAATAGCCTTGCGGTAAGGAGGGTCAAGTGGCTCATAAACATCATGAATAAACTTGGCATTGGGATTGTGGAAAGCGTTCAACTCAAGAATAACCTTTTTGGCCAAACGGGCTGCAGTAGGAGAAATACCACCAGCAGCTGTCAGGTAGGCACGATACTCTGTTGGTGTCTCCTCAATATCGCACACTTCAAGGATTGCCCAGTCAACTTCACCATAGAATCCATAGCGCAATTCCTGTGCCATGTGGCTCAGATGAAGGTCATTGTAAGGAATTTCTCCCTGATTAACATGCTTGCGGAAATCGGGATTCGTGGTATACGGAGCGCGATACTTCAGAGCCTGTGCATTAGCCAAATCTCCATCGGTACTCTGTCCGGTAGATGCTCCAGTAAATACTCCCACCTTGAACTCACGTCCTGCTTCATGCTCTTTCACGGCAATCTTTGCAAGTTCTTTTGTTACAGCCTTAGCCACACCAGCAGGTGTAAATCCGCTAAGAGCAAGATTCTCATTGTTTTTAATAAGCGCTGCAGCTTCAGCAGCGGTCAAACGTGTGTAAGCCATTATTGATATTAAATAGTTGTTAAGAGTCTGAAAGATACCGAAATCCTGATTGCTGTCTGCTTTCAGAGATTGGCCAGAATTTCGTGTGCAAAGGTAATCATTTAAATTGATAATCTATTATTAGCAGTTGATAATTGTTGTTGTCTTTAATTTTTTTCACTTTTCATTGTTTCTGGCGATGATTACCACCATGAAAACAAGGCAAATTACCGACAGACACTGAAAAAAGAAAGCCTCAATCGGCGCGCCCACCACATGCCGGGCATTTCCCCTTTATCACAAAGTTGGCTGTATGCATCCGATAGCCAGCTGGCAAATCCACATGGGGTATGGCAATGCCTTCCATGCAGAATGTCTTGTGGCATTGCTCGCAATAGAAGTGGACATGCATATCGTCGTCTTCGTCTATGTGTCTGCTCATGCACAATTCATAGCGAACGCCGTCGCCTCCGTCCTCTATTACATGCACCAAATGGTGTTCCTTGAACAACGTGAGGGCGCGGAAGATGCCAGACTTGTCAATAGTAAGAATCTTGTTTTCAAGTTCGCTAAGCGACATGGGGCGGTTAGCCACGGCCAACGATTTAACCACCAATATACGATTGGCAGTGGGCTTGATATGATGTTGGTCAAGCAACTCCGTACATTTCAATTCATCCATAACTTTTGCCATATTTTCTACAAAAGTACACATTATTTTGAAAAAATCATAACCTTAGTGTCACAAAACGTATTAATTCTCGTATTATAAAGTGAAATGGTTAACAAAAATGACACCAAAAGAGTTTAAAGAAGTATCAATCAGGTTAAGACCGAGGCTGCTACAAACTGCAATAAGATATCTTGGTGATGCTGAGGAAGCAGAAGACACAGTGCAGGATGTGCTACTTCATCTTTGGCAGATATCAGATCAGCTGAAAAAAAAGCCGGATGGTTTGGCCATGGTGCTCACGCGAAACTTTTGTGTCGACAAAATCAGAAACAGAAAGACCATTATACATGGGGAATTGCCCCATGACATCATAGAAGAACCTGTCGACGAAGAATTGCTGGAACGTACAATGAACATATTGAAAACTCTACCTTTTATGCAGCAAACCATCATACGATTGCGACATATGGAAGGTATGGAAATGAAAGATATTGCGGAACTGACTGGCTCCACAGAAGTGGCGGTTAGAAAAACCTTGAGTCGTGCTCGTAAAGCCATTGCCCAGAAAGTACTTTCAAACCAAAAAAAGTAAAATACAAATTATCAGATAATGATGAATAACCATTTGAAAATACGTACACTGACAGAACGTTTCCTCGAAGGAGAAACGACCCTCGAAGAGGAACAATTACTGTTCAACGTTTATAAAAATCATGATGTGCCAGAGGATTTACTGTCGTTACGACCACTTTTTATAGGGTTAGAGGGTATTTCCCTAAAACACGAATATGTGTCAGAAAAGAAAAAAACAAACAGCAAACGGCACAAATGGATTGCCATCGCAGCATCATTACTATTATTTCTGGTTGGCGGCGGTGCACTCATCTGGCATCAACAACAAAACGAATGCGTGGCTTTTATTTACGGAAAGAAATGTACAGACAGACAAATTGTGATGCAAGAATTGCAAAGAAACATCTCAGAAATCACAATTGATGAAAACGATGTTGAAGAACAATTAAAAGACATGTTTAACATATAACCATTGATGCATGATATGAAAAATCTAATTGCATTATTATTCGTCATAATGGCCAACATAATACCTATGCACGCTCAACAAGGACTGCATGTCAATGCTTTGTTCAAAGGGGAAATCATACCCAAAGAGCAAATGATGGAAACCAGCGTGAGAGGTAAGATGATTGCCAAATACCAGTTGTCGTTTTTCCATAGTTTACGTTTCTTTGCCAACAGCGATGAACAGAAAGTTATTGAACAACTCGTTGCAAAAGACTGCGAAGGCAAAGAATCTTATGAAAAAGCGACCAACAACAAAATAATGAAGAAAATATCTAAAGTTTCCACAGAGATGGTCAAGCTTGATTCACAAGAAGGAAAAAACCGCTATCTCTGCTATAAAGCAACAACCTACAAGCACAAGTCAGAAATCGTCATCATCTACATGGAAGGATCTCTGACCTCCATCACTCAACTGAAAACAATACTGAACAATGCTGCAATATCAAAATAAAAACATATATGAAAAAGATTATCTTTATGCTATTACTTGTCTCTACACCATTCATTGCAACTGCCGAGACAACCAACAACGACACCATTGTTATTAAAAAACCACGAATAGTGACCATCATCACTGGTGATTCTATTCAAAAGATTGTTGTGAAAGGAAAAGAGGACGACTACAACTACGATTATCGTAACACTATCCAGTTGGTAGACAGCAACTATGTGAGCAATGTGGAAATCAACAAAGACTCATGGAGCCTGCGTAGCCTAAGGCATACCGTGAGCGTGTCGGGAAACAACAACAAATTCAACTGGGAGGTATTGTTGGGAGGACCGCTTTTGATTGGTTTTACTGCTCCCACCAAAACCGCCACAGGCACAGAGTTCAGCACATTCCATTCTTGGGAATTTGCACTCCCCTTCATTTCCATCAATCAGAATTTCGACAAAAAGGAAAAGACAAGAGTATCCCTACAAACCTTCTTCAATTGGCGCAACTACCGTACTACAGGAAACATGCGCTTTGTGAAGAACCAAGAAGGCAAGGTGCTATTAGCACCCTATCCTGCCGAATCTGACCCGAATTTCTCACGTATCAAAGTGTTCTCCATTTCTGGAGCACTGATGTTTTGTCATCGTTTCAATAAAGACTGCTGGGGATTCGACGTCGGTCCTGTCGTCAACCTTAATACCTATGCAAGCATCAAGACCCGATACAAGAAAGATGGAGGAAAGTTCAAGGAGGTGGAGAAAAACATTGGCCAACGTAAAGTGACATTCGATTTAATGGGGGTCATTTACACACCTTTTTTCAATTTTTATCTGAAATACAGTCCTAATGATGTGCTCAAAGACGGAAGCGTCAAATTCAAATCACTTTCGTTCGGACTTTATTTGTAACCTACATTTCATAAGCGATTTACTACGGCCTTAGGCGGGACCACCTGTTGTCCCGCCTTTTCTTGGTTTTAAGAATGAACTCAACATGCTACAATGGTTTGTTGTCGACCATAAACCAGAAGAATCATATTTGATTATCAATAAAAAAACTGTGTTCTGCTCTCGACTTTTTCGTTACTTCGCTTTGCTAATAGCATTTTTATAACCGCCAAAGGCCAAAGTATCAATTATTTTATGTACTTTTGCACCCGATAAGACAAAAACATTTATCCATAACAGCAGATTTATCATGGAACAGACACTGTTGATATACAATACCCTTCACCGCCAGAAGGAGCGTTTCGAACCCCTGCATGCACCCAACGTAGGACTTTATGTTTGCGGCCCTACCGTATACGGCGACCCCCATCTGGGACATGCACGGCCAGCCATCACCTTCGACATACTCTTCCGTTACCTGAAGCACCTCGGATACAAAGTGCGCTATGTACGCAACATTACCGATGTGGGACACCTGGAGCATGATGCCGATGAGGGAGAAGACAAGATTGCCAAGAAAGCTAGGCTCGAGCAACTGGAACCCATGGAGATAGCGCAATACTACACCAACCGCTACCACCAGGCCATGGAAGCACTTAACGTGCTACCACCATCCATTGAACCACATGCCACCGGCCACATCATTGAGCAACAGCAATTGGTGCAGGAAATCCTCGACAACGGGTTCGCCTACGAAAGCAACGGCTCTGTTTATTTCGATATTGAGGCCTACAACAAGAAATACCACTATGGCAAACTTTCTGGCCGCACACTTGAGAATGTCATCAACGAGAGTCGCACACTCGACGGCGTAGGCGAGAAGCGCAACCAAGCCGACTTCGCGTTATGGAAGAAGGCTTCGCCCGAACACATCATGCGCTGGCCAAGCCCATGGAGCGACGGATTCCCCGGATGGCATTGCGAGTGCACCGCCATGGGACGCAAATATCTTGGCAGCCATTTCGACATCCACGGCGGAGGCATGGACCTGGTCTTCCCCCATCACGAATGCGAGATAGCTCAAGCCACCGCCAGCCAGGGCGACGACATGGTGAAATACTGGATGCACAACAATATGATTACCATCAACGGGCAGAAGATGGGCAAATCGCTCGGCAACTTCATCACTCTCGAGCAGTTCTTTACCGGCAATCATCCATCGTTAGAGCATGCGTATTCGCCTATGACCATTCGCTTCTTCATCCTCTCTGCCCACTATCGCAGCACTGTCGACTTTTCCAACGAAGCGCTGATAGCCAGCGAAAAGGGATTGGAGCGACTGATGAACGGCATCAATGATCTGGAACGCGTACCAGTATCCGCCAAGTGCGACCCTGATACCGAACAATTTGTAAAGTCGTTGCGACAGAAATGCTACGACGCTATGAACGACGACCTGCTCACACAGATTGTCATCAGCCATCTGTTTGAGGCATGCCGCGTGGTGAACACTCTCCTCGACCATAAGGCACAAATCTGTGCCGACTGCCTAAAAGAGCTTTCCGACACTATGCATCTCTTTGCCATCGACCTCCTTGGTCTGCGCAACGACAAGGGAGCAAACAACGATGCTCGTGAAGAAGCATATGGCAAGGTGGTGGACATGGTGCTCAACCTCCGAGCCAAGGCCAAGGCTGCTAAAGACTGGGCTACCAGCGACCAAATTCGCGATGAACTTGCTGCCGCAGGATTTGAGGTTAAAGACACTAAGGATGGCGTCACCTGGAAACTGAACAAGTAACATCTTGTAGAACAACAATCACAAAAAGCATTCACCACCATAGCTTGAAACTATGGTGGTGAATGCTTTTATAACATAACACGCTACAAACGCAGGGTATAATGGTCAAGCAAATCCTCAGCACATGGCCCCGTTTTCATTATCACTCGGCAATACAGAAGTCCAATTGTCGCTTTTCCACATCGGCTCTAACCACCTTGATGCGTATGGGGTCACCTAACATGTATTTATGGTGGCGGCGGCGACCTACCAACTGATAATTCTTTTCATCAAACTCATAGTAGTCGTCATCAAGGTCGTGCATAGGAATCATTCCCTCGCAATGGTTTTCGTCTATCTCTGCATAAATGCCATAGGAAGTGATGCCACTGATATGCGCATCGAACTCTTCACCAACAAATTCAGACATGAATTCCACCATCTTGTATTTGATGCTGTCGCGTTCAGCATTCTGTGCTATTTGCTCCATATCGCTACTGTGCTCGCATAGCTCCTCATAGTGGTCTTTGTTAGCAGAGCGGCCACCCTCCTGATAGCGCGTGAGCAGACGGTGCACCATCATATCGGGATAGCGGCGGATGGGCGATGTGAAATGGGTGTAATAGTCGAAGGCAAGTCCGTAGTGGCCAATATTATGCACACTATATTTGGCTTTCATCATGGCACGCAGAGCAACGCTTTCAACGACATTCTGCTCGCGCTTGCCATTTACATCATCCATCAGCTTGTTAAGCGAACGGCTAATCTCGCCCTTTGTTCCTGTTGTCTTGACCTTATAGCCAAACCGGGTGATGAACTGGCGTAGGCGTTCTAGCTTAGTGGGGTCTGGCTGGTCGTGGATACGATAAGGCAGTGTCTTGGCTTTGTCGCCCTTCTTTACCTTCCCTATCGATTCTGCCACAGTGCGGTTGGCAAGCAACATAAACTCCTCGATTAGCTTGTTGGCGTCTTTCGATTTCTTGAAATAAGCACGTGTGGGTTTGCCCTGTTCATCGATATCGAAATGCAATTCTTCACGGTCGAACTTCACCGAACCACTCTTAAACCGCTTCTCCCTGAGTTTCTTGGCTAGTGCATCGAGCGTTACCAGTTCTTCGGCCAATTCACCCTCATAGGTTTTCTTGGCAGGTGCTGGCTGACCGGTTCCGTCAATCACTCCATTCTTCTCGAGAATGTCCTGAACCTCCTCGTAGGCAAAACGCCGGTTGCTGCGAATGACTGTGTGAGCCAAATGCCAGTCTTTGACGTTGGCTTCGGCATCAAGCTTGAAGATGACACTGTAGCAGAGCTTGTCTTCATCGGGCCTGAGTGAGCAGATGAAGTTGCAAAGGCGCTCGGGCAACATCGGTATGGTGCGGTCGACAAGGTATACACTGGTGGCACGCTTTTGTGCTTCCTTATCAATAATACTTCCTTCTTTCACATAGTGCGACACATCGGCAATGTGTACGCCGACCTCCCAAAGCTGCGAACTCTTGGGTGAAAAAGCATCGCCTATTCTTCGAATGCTTAGCGCATCGTCGAAATCCTTTGCATCGTGTGGGTCGATGGTGATGGTTGTCACCTTGCGGAAATCCTCACGACGGGCGATTTCCCTGTCGGTAATACCGGGATCAATCTTGTTGGCAGCCTCCTCTACGCTTTTCGGATACTTGTATGGGAGCCCGTATTGTGCTAGAATGGCATGCATCTCGGCATTGTTCTCACCAATTTTACCAAGAATGTCCACCACCTCGCCTACTATATTCTTGCTGTCTTCCGATGGCCACTGGGTGATTTTCACCACCGCCTTGTCGTTGTTCTTTCCACCCTTGAGCTTTTTCTTCGGAATAAATACATCGTGTACAAACAAATTGCCATCAGGAATCAAGAATGCAAAGTCGTGTTCCACCTGAAGGCGTCCTACCACTTGGTCGTGAGCACGTTGCAATATCTCGGTGACCATGGCCTCCTTGATGTGCTTTTCTCTTCGCGCCATCATCGTAACACGCACGCGATCGCCATTCAAGGCGAACATCGAGTTGCGCTCGGCAATAAAAATAGGCTTGTCGCTCCCATCGGCAACAAACGAGTTCTTGCCGTTTGCCTTGCGGATAAACGTTCCTTCGAGCACTTGCCCCTGTGTGTTGAGGCGGTAGCTGTTCTCTGAAACCTTGCTCAAATAGTCGTCCCATGCCATCTCTTCCAGGATGTCAATTGCTAGCATCTTGGCAGGATGTGTAGTAAGATGCAACTGTTTGAATATTTGTTTGAAACTGAACGTCTCATTTGGACTATGCTGAAACATGTTGCTCAGCATCTCGACCAGCATTCTTTTAGTCAGACGTTTGCTACCCTTATTTTTACTTTTTGACATAATAGAGGTTTTAGTTATTTGTCGCAAAAATAAAAAATAAATCTGAAACAAAGAAGAATTTCGCCATAAATTAAATAATGTATTAGTAAATTTCACTATTCCCTGACGGGAGGTTCTCTTAACAATCAAGCAGAGCGTTTCATGTATTTTACGGATAATCCTGTTGTGCTGTCGTTTCCTATTTGTATTTATCTTACTTGGTGGATGCATTAGAATCTTTGTACATTCTCTACGTTTTTCCACATTACGACGCTTTAAGGAAACCAAATGGTGTTGCCATTCATTATTGAGTACAAATTGGCAGAGAAACGTTATATGTAAAAATAATTCCAATATCTATTAAAACAAAAAAGACTTATTATGAGAAGGTTTGTGACGCTGCTGTTGGTGTGTGTGTGCTTGATGCCATTATATGCCCAGAAAATTGATTTCAATTTGGAGGGACGTCAACCCAGACAAGTGACTGCCAATGGATATTTACCGTGGGCAATACATCAGTCACAGAAAGAGACAAAGGTAATAGACCGTGATAAAAACATCCTTCTGACCGTAGCGCCCGAGAAGAATGGACAAATATCTTGCGTATGGTGGAAGGATGGTGTACAACGCCACGACCGTTTAGTGGGCGACGGTTTGGGTTGTCAAGCGGGTGTTCTCGTCACAATCAGTGGTTTGAGCGCTGGCAGTCATTCACTTTTGGCATACCACAACAATGTCAGCACGGGTAAGGCTCCCGCAATCGATGTTTTTGTGGACGGTGTAAAGAAATTGGAGAATGTAGAACAAACCTCAAGGGCTTTGCGTGCCACTGATGCAGGACAATCGTATCTCACCTTTGATGTCAAGAAGGGAAAGGATGTGGTGATTGTCTATCGCCCACAGTCTGAGGCTGCCCTGAATGGTATGTTTTCTTCAAATTTGTGTATCAACGCATTAGTTCTCGATGAAATTAATCCAAAACTGAGAGCTCAAAACCCGATTCCAGCAGACCTTGACTTGCATGCAAATGCCGACAACGGAAAAGCCTTACTGAAATGGGACGGGGCACAGAATGCCGTAAAACATCATCTTTATGCAGGCACTGACAAAAATAACCTTAAAGAGGTGCGGCTGACACGTGACCCCTACTATTGGCTTGAAAATCTGAATTGCAAAGATACATACTACTGGCGTGTGGACGAGGAGGATGCAGAAGGTAAGGTAACAGAAGGAATAATTTGGACGTTCCGTCCCCGTCGTTTGGCATTCCCCAGTGCCGAGGGCTATGGAAAATATGCCATCGGTGGCAGAGGGGGCATGGTATATCACGTGACAAACCTGAACGATGACAACCAACCAGGCTCCTTACGTTATGGATTGGAAAACCTGCATGGTCCGCGTACAATCATCTTTGATGTCGGAGGCACCATCTATCTGAAGAGAGGATTAGGAATGCGCGAGTATGTCACGTTGGCAGGCCAGACTGCCCCAGGCGAAGGCATCTTGTTGAGAGGGGCATCTTTTGGTATCGGCCACGATGCCATCTGTCGTTATATCCGTCATCGCCTCGGCGGCGGACGTACTTCCGACGGCATGGGATGTGCTGGCGGTGAGAATTCCATCGTGGACCATTGCAGCATCGCATGGAGTATGGACGAGGGATTCAGCAGTCGTGGGGCAAAGACCATTTCCTTCCAACATAATATCATTGCAGAGGCGTTGAATGTGGCTGGCCATAAAAACTATCCTAAGGGCACCCGCCACGGATATGCAGCTACGATTGGCGGGGACATCAGTTCCTATCACCACAATCTGCTGGCACATAACGAAGGAAGAAACTGGAGCATGAGCGGCGCCTTGGATGGTGCGGGCTTTTATGCAGGCAGGCTCGACTTGTTCAATAATGTGTGCTATAACTGGGGTGGACGCGCTTGTGATGGCGGTGCCCATGAGATTAACTTTGTGAACAACTATTACAAAGAGGGTCCTGCCACCCACAACAAGTTCATCTTCAGTCTCGACCTTGAAGGCACTGGCAAAGGCTCTCAATCAGCTTACGTAAGTGGCAATGTGCGCGAGGAATGCCCTACGGGCAAGCAGGTGGATGACAAGGAGGGAGACACGTACCGATTCTTTGTACCTTCTGGGCGTGTCATTAACTGGGAAGTGTACGGCGACGACCCCACCAAGGCACCTCCATCGCAAAGGGCAAACGGCAGGCGGCAACGCAGCCAGCAGAAAGTTGACTGGCAACCATTGGCTGATCGTCCTTTCTTCCCCTCGCTGGCAAAGATTGAGAGTGCACGCGAGGCCTGGAAGAATGTCATGTCGGATGTTGGCTGCAACATGCCGTCTTTGGATATTCATGACCAGCGAATCATCCAAGAAACATTGGACGGTACTTATTCGGCCGTTGGCAGCAACAGCGGACTCAAGGGATTGATAGACGATGAGAAAGACTGTGGTGGCGACGAGGCGAATCCAGTGAGAGAAGTGCATCGTCAAAAAGGATTTGATAGCGACAACGACGGACTACCCAACTGGTGGGAGGAACTGAAAGGAAGCAACCCGAAATCAGCTGCCGGTGATTTCTCAGACGCGAATGCTGACGAAGATGGCGATGGTTTCACGAACCTGGAAGAATATCTTGACTGGTTGACTCATCCACATGGATACTTGAAGGCAGGTGAAAAGATAACCGTGGACATGAAACTCTATTTTGCCGGTTACAACAAGAACCCGATATTTGTGATAATGGATAACAATGGAATGGAGTGCAAGGAACAGGGAGATGGCAAATATCTCATCCAAGCACCTCGTAAGAATGGATTTTACACCATCCGTGTGTTTGCCACAGACCAAGACCGTGTCAGTACACTCACCCGAAATATTCATTTCGCAGTCACCCAACTCGCCGACACTGCGAAATAATCTGCTTATAGCTTCAAGCAGCCTTGCCAAACAGCAAGACTGCTACACTTGAATCAACACTGTAAAGGCCGACAACGAGTCGGCTTTTGCTTTCATCATATTCGTGCTTGAAAAGAGTTTTGTCCGTGGCCTGCTGACAAAATTAAAAACCATATGGGATAATTATCAAGAAGTATGGCAAGTTTTCAGTTTCCGTTTTGCATTGTTCATTAAAAAATCGTAACTTTGCAGCCGAATGGAAAAGGAGAATGTAGCATCTGTCTATGCTGGGAAAAGGATTCTGGTAACAGGCGCCAGCGGTTTCATCGGCAGTTTCATTGTCGAGGAGGCGTTGCGCAGGGGCATGCAAGTGTGGGCGGCTGTGCGGAAAAGCAGTTCTCGCCAATACCTGCAGGATGAACGTATCCGATTCTTCGAGCTGAACCTGTCGTCGGAAAGCGAGCTGAAGGAGCAGCTGAAGGATGTGAGGTTCGACTATGTGGTGCATGCCGCCGGTGTTACGAAATGTCTTCACAAGGAAGACTTCCATCGCATCAACACCGAAGGTACCATCCATTTGGTGAAAGCACTCGCTGCCGTAAAGATGCCCGTGAAGAAATTCGTCTATCTGAGCAGCCTCAGCATCTTCGGAGCCATTCACGAAGAGCAGCCCTATGAAGAAATAAAAGAGACAGACCATCCGCAGCCCAACACTGCCTACGGAAAAAGCAAACTGGAAGCAGAGGCATTTCTTGACAAGTGGGCAACTGAAGTGGGCAATGGCTCCTTCCCCTATGTTGTACTTCGCCCTACTGGGGTGTATGGCCCGCGCGAAAAAGATTATTTCCTCATGGCTAAAAGCATCAAGGGACACACCGATTTCTCTGTAGGCTACAAGCGGCAGGACATCACTTTCGTTTATGTCACCGATGTGGTGCAAGCTGTTTTTCTGGCACTTGAGAAAGGTGGAAGCGGCAGAAAATACTTTCTCAGCGATGGCGAGGTGTATCAATCGGCCACATTCAGCGACTTGATTATTCGTGAAATGGGGCATCCGTGGTGCCTTCGTATCAAGGCTCCCATTTGGATTTTGCGCATTGCCACTTTCTTTGGCGAACTAATAGGAAAGGCCACTGGCAGCGTATCTGCACTGAACAACGACAAATATCACATTCTGCGACAGCGTAACTGGCGATGCGACATTGAGCCGGCTCGGCGGGAACTGGGCTATGAACCATTGGTGAAACTGGACAAAGGCGTGAAGCTGACCGTTGAATGGTATAAGGAGCAAGGGTGGCTTTGACGACTGTAATCTGTAGAAGATTCAATTACTGAGGTATGAAGTTTCTGAAAGATTTGTTCAAAATAGAGAAAAAACCATACAAGGGACTGTTTGCCTACGAATGGGCAATGGTAGCATATCTGCTGCTCACGCTGTTCCTCATCTTGTTCTGTTTCACCAAAGTGCAGAACTCGGAGGCTATGATATGGGGACGTGTACGTATCGTAGCCACAACAGCAGCCCTTTATGCCGTTTATCGAATGATTCCATGCCGGTTCACGCGATTTGCCCGCGCCACACTCCAGCTGGCGCTGCTATCCTGGTGGTATCCCGACACGTATGAAATCAACCGCATGTTCCCCAACCTCGACCATCTTTTTGCTGGATGGGAACAGCAATTATTCGGCTGCCAGCCGGCCTTGTTGTTTCACCAATCCGTGCCCAGCCATTTCTTCAGCGAACTAATGGACTTGGGCTATGCCTCCTATTTCCCCATGATTGTGTTGGTGTTCGTGTTTTATTTCGTATGGCGCTATCACGAGTTTCAACGCGCTTCGTTCATTATCCTTGCTTCGTTTTTCGTTTACTACGTCATCTACATCTTCCTTCCTGTCACAGGCCCACAATACTATTATCTCGCAGCCGATATGGAGAACATCGGACAAGGCATATTCCCGAATGTGCACGACTATTTCTACCATAGCATGGAACGGATGACCAGTCCAGGATGGACAGACGGATTCTTTTACCAACAAGTGGAGTCGGCCCACAATGCCGGCGAGCGACCTACAGCAGCATTCCCCAGCAGCCATGTGGGCGTCAGCACCATTTTGCTCCTGCTTTCGTGGCGCAGTGGCAACCGTAAACTGTTCTACGTGCTGCTGCCGTTTTTCGTCCTTCTGTGTATCTCCACCGTTTATATCATGGCCCACTATGTAATTGATGCCGTTGCCGGCCTCATCTCGGGGGTAGTATTGTTTTATACAATGCTGTTTTTCTCCAAAAAAATGAAACAAGATTGAAAGGAATCACTATTATAATAAAATCTATATATAAGAAATGAAAAAGACTTTTACATTGCTTTGGATAATGACCATTGGCTGCATTGCTTTCATTTTTACCGGTTGCAACAACAAGAAGCTCATGAACGATGATGTGATTGTAAACAGGGTTACTGACATCTACAACGATATGGCCTCGCGCTACAATGCTTCTCCACAATCTGATGTTGCCCGTCAACTCGACAGTCTGTACTGTTCCAAAGAATGGAACAAACTGGTGAGCGATATTTATAAAAAGGATGCCAATATAGATGGTGTCGGGTTTTTCGAGGCCGATCACTGGGTGATGGGGCAAGATTTCCAGAATGTGAGTGCCGACAACATCATCGTTGAGAACATTTCGAGCGACACTGCCACTGTTTCACTCAATCTGCACAACTGCGGCACAACAACCATAGTGCGCCTCAGCATGGTTGAAGAAGACAACGAATGGAAAATAGACAATTTTGTGGACACCAACAACGACTTCAACTGGAAAGAGAGCATGAAGAGCTATCTGAATACAGAAGAACTGGTATTTGATTCCATTGGCAAAGAGCAGAGCGACACGACTGCAGAAGTGAAGATACATGTGGAGTATCCAGTCAGCGGCAATGCAGTACTGGTAGACTCTCTGCGCAAATACATTGCCGAGGTGCTCGGTGTCGATGCTAAACTGGCCAACAACAAAGACGCTCTGCTGAAGGCGGCTGTAGACAAGGGTTACGCCACCATGAAGGAATCGCGCGAAGAAATGCTGGTCGACAGAAGCGAGATACCTCCTTTCTACTACGATTATCAAATCACGAAAATCGCTGAGGGGAACGACTATCTCACCATGCACTCCAAATATGAGGAGTTCCAAGGCGGAGCCCACGGAGGAGCCATCGCCATTGGCACTACATTCCGCAAAAGCAACGGCAAGAGGATGGGATGGAACATGTTGAAGAATACCGCATCTCCCCAATTCCGAAACCTTATCAAAAAAGGATTGAAAGACTATTTCAAAGAAGCAGGTGAGGAAGTTGTAACCGACGAACAATTAAAAGACAACCTTATCATCGAAGGTGGCATCGAAAATCTGCCTCTACCGCAGAATCCTCCCACTTTAGAGAAAAACGGTATGTTGTTCTGTTACCAGCAATACGAGATTGCCGCTTATGCCATAGGCATGCCGTCGTTCATCCTCAGCTTCGATGAACTGCTTCCTTTCCTAACAGAAGAAGCTAAAGAAATGATTAAGTGAACATAACGAATGAAGAAACTGTATATAGAAACATACGGCTGCCAGATGAACGTTGCCGATTCGGAAGTGGTGGCCTCGGTAATGCAAATGGCTGGCTATGAGGTTTGCAACACTATCGATGAAGCTGATGCCGTATTTCTGAACACTTGTTCGGTTCGCGATAATGCCGAGCAAAAGATATACCATCGGCTGGAAGAAGTGAATGCATTGAGAAACAAGAGAAATTCCAACTCGGCAACGCCTTCGTCCAAATCGCCAAACAAACTGATTATTGGTGTTCTAGGGTGCATGGCAGAACGTGTGAAAGAGGATTTGCTGCAAAACCATCATGCCGACTTGGTGGCAGGACCCGATGCCTATTTGTCGCTTCCCGACCTCATCGCACAATGCGAAGCCGGAAACAAAGCCATCAACATTGAACTGTCTACCACAGAGACTTATCGCGACATCATTCCACAACGGCTACACACGGCCAAAATAAGCGGTTTTGTAAGCATCATGCGAGGTTGCAACAACTTCTGCCACTACTGCATCGTGCCATTTACACGTGGAAGAGAGAGGTCGAGAGACGTGGAAAGTATCCTGCGCGAAGTGCGCGACCTGCAACAACGCGGATTCAAGGAAGTAACTCTTCTTGGACAAAACGTCAACAGCTACGGACTTTCTCCTTCGGGAAAACCCATGCCAGACGGAACCAGCTTCGCCCAACTGCTGCGCACGGTGGCTAAAGAGGTGCCCCAGATGCGCGTTCGGTTCACTACCTCCAATCCCGAAGACATGAGCGAAGATATACTTCATGCCATTGCCGAAGAATCCAATCTGTGCCACCACATCCACTTCCCCGCACAGAGCGGAAGCAATCACACCCTAAAACTCATGAATCGCAAATACACTCGTGAGGACTATCTGCAAAAAGTAGAGGCCATCCGACGCATTATTCCCGACTGCGGACTGACCACCGACATCTTCGTTGGCTATTGCGACGAGACCGAAGACGATTTCCAACAAACGCTCTCACTCGTGCGCGAAGTGAAATTCGACTCTGCCTTCATGTTCAAATACTCAGAAAGGCCAGGCACCTATGCTGCCAAGCATCTAGTCGACAATGTTCCTGAACAAGAAAAGATAAGGCGACTCAACGAACTGATTGCATTGCAGACAACCATTTCGGCCCAGCAGAATGCGGCAGACATCAACAAAGAATTTGATGTCTTGGTAGAAGGTTACAGCAAGCGCTCACGCCAACAGCTCATGGGACGCAACCAGCAAAACAAAGCAGTGATATTCGATAAAGGCAATCATCACATCGGCGAGACTGTTCGAGTGCGAATCACCGAAAGCAGCAGCGCCACCCTGAAAGGAATAGCACTATAATAAAAAGACTGTGCCATTATACCGTTTAGAACATGTACGCGTTGTATGTACATTTCTGATGGTTATAATGGCACAGTCTTGTATGCTCCTACTTGGACACAACAATCGTTTGCCGTGATTTCACGAATAAAACCTTATTCCGTTATCTTTGGTGAACAATTCTCAAAATGATTGTTCTCCACCAAGCTACCATCCTTCTTCACCTCTACTTTCCCATTGGGAGTGATGAACGAGATGTTGCGGAATGTCATATTCCTGCCGTCGAGAATGTCTATGACGTTCTCCTCCGACTTCAACTGGCAGTTCTCCACTAACAGATTATTTATATCATGCAAGGCCATAAGTCGCTTGGACGATGACTTCGCATTCTGAATCTGCACATTCATAGCCGGAGACTCGGGGATGCCAATGACATTCAAGAAGTAGTTGGCATTGTTGATGTCAAGATCACGAATTTTGATGTTTCGATAGACGGGTGTGAACTGATTGTGAGGCATTAATACTCGTTGAGAAGCATTGCCCACATAAATGGCTGCTCCCAGCATGTCGAACTTAATGGCACTGCCCACATTGTTCATCGTGATGCGTTCGTAATACAAATTCTCACCGCCACCACCACGCGGCCTGCGGGTCTTGAAACGAATACCCACACTTGAACCATCGAACACACAATCGTGCACATATACATCGCGAATCATACCAGCGGTTTCACTGCCACAAGTCACACCACCATGACATTTCTTGGCCAAACAGTAGCGAATCACCAAATTCTCCGTTGGCTTGTTCACACGCAAACCGTCTTCACCACGTCCAGACTTGATGGTAAATCCATCGTCGCCTGTATTCACCGTACAGTATTCTATCAGAATATTCTTGCACGACTCAATATCCATGCCGTCGCCGCAATCTATATGCCAAGGTTCTTCCGACTCAACATTCACACCACGTATAATCACATTCTCACAATAGGTGGGCACTACGTTCCAGAATGGCGAACGCAATAATGACACCCCCTCTATCAACACATTTGTGCAACGAACAGGTCCGATGAATGTCGGAGCGAAGATTTTTCCGCCACGGTCAACACCATCGTAAAAGCGCTGTGTTGGCGGAACAGAATAGTCAAAATTCCTGTCATAGTTTCCATAATTCACAGAGGCTTTGCGAAGAGGAGCATCCATAGGAGGACCTACCAAAAGCCCTCTGCCCGTGATGGCGATATTGTCCTGCTCGTATGCATAAATGAGTGCGCCCACCGACATTCCCTCTATTCCTGCGCTACGAGTGAACATCACTGGCAAATAGTCTTTCACCTCACTACTGAAATTCAGGGTGACACCTTCAGGAATATGCAAGTTTACATTACTCTTTAGGATGATGCGCCCCGTGTTCCATTCTCCCTGGGGAATAATCACTGTGCCGCCGCCCTTAGCGTTTACGTCGTCGATGGCAGCCTGCACTTTCTCGGTAATCAGCCCTTTCTTATCTGCCTTCTTCAGTTTCACTGTTACAGTAAGGTCAGGAAAAACATTTCGTTTCAGCTGAGGCATATCAAACGGAGCCTCTATTGGCACCACTTCAGCCGGCATGCATGCAGCTCCCACTTGTTCGCGCGTAAGTCTTGACTGTGCGCTGATTTGCTGGCATCCCATCACTAACACAGCCAGCATCGTAATCATTGTCTTCTTATTCATATAATATCGATTGCAAAAGTTGTTTATTCTGATGCAAAAATAAGAGGTGTGTCAATGCAAATGATACTTACAAGAAAATGTCATCAAGAAGATTATTTGAACACCTTATCTGCATATATCAAGAAATGCTCCCAGTCAAATGCCAACACTGCATGGCGGCCTGTACGGATATGATAAGCCACCTGCCCTGCAGTCACTGGTTGGTCGATGGCAGGCAATTGGTCGGCTGCCACTCCCTTCATTCCATAAAGCGCATAAACAGGATTAGCGTGCCATCCACCAAGGAACTCTCCGCGTTGGTCAGCCCAATTATCCTCACTGGCAGAGGCGATATATACAGCACGTGGGGCACACAAGGCAACAGCAAAGTGCTGATCGAAGGGCATGCGTTGTTCGCGGTTGCCGAACTGCAGGAAATTGCCATTGAACCAATAGGGGAAGTGGTCGTTCACACATTCCACTGTTTCGCCAATCTTCCTATTAGAGAGAGCAGCACCGCAACAACCACTGTTCACAGGGATGGTGAGCGCGAAACGTTTGTCTGTAGCACCTGCCCACAGAGCAGCCTTGCCCAGACGAGAATGGCCAATCACCGCCACACGGCTGGCATCCACCTGCTTGTCGGTCTCCAGATAGTCTACCACACGGCTGGCTGTCCATGCCCACGCGGCAATGCTTCCCCATTCATCTGGCATGGGATATCTCTGTCCTGGCTGGTAGTAGTCGGTCTGCACACCTGTCACCACATCAAGTATTTTGTCTGGTGCCACATCGGTATAGCAGAAAGTGGCCAGTCCATAGCCATGACTCAAGATACGTTCCAGCTGCCAAGTGTCTTTCTGTCTACCTGTCACCACCTCGTTCTTGCCAAAGCACATACCTACGAACACAGGTGTTTTCTTTTGCAGACTGCCAGCAGGCAAATAGAGCTGAACTTCCACATGGGTAGCATTGGCTTTGGTACTCAGCGACATATCTATTAGCTTTCTTACAGCCGAAATGCCACCAATAGTAACATTCTCCGTGGTTGTCACCGTGGCAGGCAGCCGTTTCTTTACAACAGGCATCTTGCCATACATATACTCCGTCAGCATGGCCAGCACTTCCGGTCGGCGTTTCTTCTCCCACTCATTCTTGGAGGTGACACGTGTTCCGTCGTTGCACACCATCACATCGGGCAGTGTGTAGTTGGGTATCTTACTCTCATCGTAATTAGCCAGTTTGATGTAATCTTTCTTGGGGTTCGGGTTTTGGGCAAATGCTGTTACCATCGACATCAGCAACAACAAAACAATTGAAAATTTTCTCATTTTGGTAGTTTTAGTAGTTTTTACATTAGTTTTTTTGTGTGTTAGATGAAACAGTTTCCATTTGCATGGCTATTTCATTCGCAAATATACACAATAATTATAATAAGCCGACCAACAGGCAAAGATTTTTAGTTTTGTTTAACCCAAAGCAGTCAATAGTGTCAGAACAGACTCGATAAGCGAAACAATTATTGTCGGGCCAATGACCGATTGGGAGTTAAGGAAAAGGAAAAACAACAAGAAACAAAAAAGTCTCGGCTCCATGAGTCGAGACTTTTTGCATTTTATTTCTCACTACAAGCCACTACTCGTGAACATAAAGTTCCCAACCGAGATAGGTCTCTATGGCCTCGCGAACAATCTCTGCCACATGGCTGCGTACCAATGCCACATGGTGCTCGAATCCGTTCTTGCAGATAAATTTCATCAGCTTCTGGAGGTTGTCCACCTTGGTCACGGCAATGCAACCATCCATTCCGTAAGGCTCATTGGTGATATTGCCTTCGCCAAGATAGGCTTTGATACAACCACGCGGATCGTCGGTGGAAATACGGAAGAAGGTGAAGTCGCCCTCTGATACCTTAGCATAGACAGCTCCAAATGTGCGTACCTTGCCAAGTGTACGTCCCAGTACACCCAACGGACCAAGTTTCACATCGTTGTTACCCACAAACGACTTGGGGAAATTACCACAATGTGTGCAGACACACTTGTTGCGGTCTTCGGCAAAGTTGTTGTTCCAGTCTGCCAAAGCGGAAGCCTTACCAGAGGCAAGATGCAATGCCAGCATTGAAACGGCTCCGGCTATGTCGGTCTCGCAAGCACAAGGAATGCCCATATCGCCCAACATGGCCATGGTGATGCAAGGAGCACAGCCGTAGTTCACTTCCAGAGAGTCCCAACACTGAAGAGCAACAGCATCCACCTTGTTCACTTTCACCCAGTTTTCCACAGCCACGCCAAACTTGGCCTGTGTCTTCAACTTTTCTTCATAAGCCTCTGGCACTCTTGCATAACCACGCACATCCTCCATCTTTTTCAGCAGAGCAGGATCGTCGTCGGCAATCTTATCTGCAGCAAAAAGCAATTCCGAGAGGTCTGCAGGCACAACAGTGATGCCGCTACGTTGCAAGAGTTTCTCGCTGGCACGACAAGTGTTGAAACCTAACGGACGGGTTCCTATTTGGCCAATACGGCAGTGACGCAAGGTGTTCACCACGCAACAAACAGCGGCGAACTTGTTGATGTCCTGCACCAGTGTATCGCTATATATAGAATAGGTGTGCAATGTGGTGTCGGTGAATGGGATGCCATATTGATAGAGGTTATTGCAAACAGATATCTTTCCACAGAAAGCATCACGACGGCTGTCCAAATCCACTTTGTCGTTCTCGTCGTCACATGCTTGAACCAGAATAGGCACATTCAGTTCTGCACGGCTGATAGCATTAATGATACCTATCTCGAAACCAAAGTTTGGCAGACTGACAATGATACCATCTATCTCATCTCGGTGCTGGCGGAAAAGCTCTGAACAGAGCACACCGTCTTCCAGCGTTTCAATCGAACTGCTTCCTGTTGGTGTGGCATCTTCAGGAAGGATTACGTATTCATAACCTTGTTCCTCAATAACTTTCAGAAGTTGTTTGCGAACATCGCGTGCAAGTTCTGAATTAAAATAGGCACGGGTGCCGATGATGACCCCGAAGCAAGTCTTTCCGTTCTTCATAATGTTTATGTTTGATTGTTATTTGATTCAAAAATGGTTCTTTGTTCTATCATCGTCGCATCACTTGATCAACTGACTCACAGCCTGGCGCCAGCCTTCATACAACTGGACGGTAGAAGGCGAAGCTTGTGGACGATAAATTTGGGTCACCTTGCGGAATCCCACAACATCGTTGAAACTTGTCCACACACCACGGGCAAGACCGTTCATGACAACGGCACCAAGAGCCGAAGCGTCATCGACCTCAGTGCACACCACAGGTGTGTTGAGCATATCGGCCTGGAACTGCATAAGGAAACGGTTCTTTGTAGGACCACCGTCAGCACATATTTCACTCAACTTGCCACCAGTGGCTTGCGCCATAACGTCGACAAGGTCTTTTATCTGATAGGCAATGCTTTCCAAGGCAGCACGCAGAAAATGGGCTTTCGTGGTAGCGAACGTAAGACCAAAAACAGCTCCCTTCACATTGCTTTGCCACCAAGGTGCTCCCAGCCCAGAGAAAGCCGGCACGATATATACGCCGCCATTGTCGTCGACACTCGTTGCAAGAGCCTCCATTTCCGAGGGATGTCCTACCAGTTGCAATTGGTCGGCTATCCATTTCAAGGTGGCGCCAGTGCTGTAGATATTCCCCTCATAGCCATACCATGTCCTGCCCAATGCGGAGAAACCGACACTTGTAACCAGTCCTTCTGGGGCTGGCAATGGCTCTTCACCGATATTCACCATGACGCTGGAACCTGTGCCATAAGTCACCTTGCCAGAACCCTGCTTGAAACACATCTGGCCTACCAGGGCTCCGTGCGAATCGCCCAACACACCAGCTATCTGTATGGGGTTCTCAAATACACCCTCCACGGTTGTCTCCCCATAGATGGCATCACATGGCCTCAACTCTGGCATCATCGAGCGTGGTATATCGAACAGCTGTAGCAGGTCGTCGTCCCAATCCATGGTGTGGATATTGAACAGCATGGTACGCGAGGCGTTGGTATAGTCTGTGGCATGCACCCGTCCGCCTGTCAATTTCCACACAAGCCATGTATCGATGGTTCCCATCAGCAGTTCGCCACGGGCAGCAGCCTCACGAGCACCCTCCACCTGGTCGAGCAGACATTTCACACCCGATGCAGAAAAATTGGGATCGATGAGCAGTCCGCTTTTTTTCATCACCATGTCAGCCGTCTTGGCGTCGCTGCGCAGTTGGCGACAGAGTTCACCACCACGAGTGTCCTGCCATACCACAGCACGTGCAATGGGTTTGCCGGTAAGCTTGTTCCACACCACAACGGTTTCTCTTTGGTTGGTGATACAGAGACTGAACTGGGAGTCGGAAGCTGAGAACCCTGAAACAGGGTCGCCTTGCGGTTTGGGTGAGCATTCATTGCCTTGTGGACAACAATCCATATACTTCTTCACAAGCAATCGAATAGCTTCCACCATGTTTTCATAAATCTCCTCTGCATCGTGCTCCACCCAACCTGTCTGCGGATAATACTGTTGATGATCCACATTGGTACGGGCTATCATATGGCACTGCTCGTCGAACAGCAATGCCTTGGTCGACGATGTACTCTGGTCAATGGCAATAATTCTCTGATTCATCTTGCAATGGCAACAGGTTTCTGGTTCTTCAAATTATGATTTAACAAAATCTAGCGCTGCTTTCACAATTCCTTCAGCATCCATTCCATAGTGGTGGAATATTTCGGCATTGGTACCGTGCACCACATTCTCGTCGGGTATACCGATAATGCGAACAGGAACGGGATTTTCGGAAATGGTTTCACACACCATGGCACCCAGACCGCCAAAACGCGAGTGCTCCTCAACTGTGATGATACGGGCTGTATCGCTGGCAGCCTTGCGGATGGCTTCTTCATCAAAGGGCTTAATCCATGAGCAGTCGAGCACACGTGCAGAAATGCCCTTCTCTTTCAACTGCAGACCAGCCTGCCAAGCATGATAAACAGTTTCGCCTGCCGCAACGATGGTCAGGTCGCTACCATCCAACAACTGGATAGCTTTGCCCAACTCGAAATCGAAATCATCGTTCTCATAAACATCTGGAACAGCAGCACGACCAACACGCACATAGCATGGCTTGTTGAAATCAACAAGGAATTTCACCAGCTTTCTCGTCATACGCCAGTCGGATGGTAGACAGACGGTCATGCCAGGAAAGGTGCGCAGCACGGCAATGTCGTGCAAACTGTGGTGGGTGGCACCAAGAGCGCCATAGGCAACTCCGCCGCTCACTCCAAGAATCTTCACCGGATTCTGGCTATAGGCCATGTCCACCTTCACCTGCTCCAAACTGCGAGCGACATAGAAACAGGCTGGTCCACATACAAATACTTTCTTTCCACTATGTGCCAGTCCCGCACCAATGCCTACGGCATCCTGCTCGGCAATACCTACTTCCACAAACTGCTCTGGCAACTCTTTGGCATAGTCGCCTAAGGTAACACTGCCACGCGCGTCAGAGGTAACGGCGATAATATCTTTGTCGGCCTTTGCCAACTCCAGCAAAGTGTCCGTGAAACTTTTTCTACATGCAATCATATCTTCATTATGAGTTTTGAATTAAATCAATTCGTGCATCTATCTCTGCCAATGCTTGTGCATACTGCTCAGAATTGAACATGCCGTGGTGCCACTTGGCAATATTCTCCATGAAGCTTACGCCCTTGCCTTTGGTTGTGTAAGAGACAAGCAGATGAGGCTTTCCGTTATGATAGTCAATACCGGCAAACGTGTCAACTATCGACTGCATGTCGTCGCCGTTCATCTCTTTCACATCCCATCCGAAAGCGCCCCAGCGCTCCTTGATGCTGTCGATGGCCATCACATCCTCTGTGTCGCCACTGATTTGCAGATGATTTCGGTCGATAATAGCCACTAGATTGTCCAGATGATACTGATTTCCTGCCATGGCTGCCTCATATATTGAGCCTTCGCCTTGCTCGCCATCGCCCATCAGCACATAGACATGCCAAGGTTTCTTGTCCATCTTGGCTGCTATGGCCATGCCTGCACCAATGGAGAGACCATGGCCCAAGGCACCGCTGTTCACCTCAATGCCAGGAACCTCTATCGTGGGATGGCCTGCCAACGGTGAACCAAAACGACCAAGCGTATCAACAAGTTCCTTCTTGATAAAGCCTCGAGCCTCCAAAACAGCGTATAAAGCCTCCACACAATGACCTTTGCTCAGCACAAAACGGTCACGGTCGGCCAACTTTGGATTCTCAGGATTCACGTTCATGATATTAAAATACAGGGCGGTCAGCACGTTCAAGCACGACAGGTCGCCTCCTATGTGTCCGGCCTTGGCATTATAGACAATCTCTATCAGCCTCCGGCGGTTTCTTTCGGCTTGAAGCTTTAATTGCTTTGTTTCCATGTTATTTATATTTTTCTGTTCTATTAGATTAATTTTTACACTATTTCTTTTACATTTACTCCCCAATCTTCGTTGGAAGTTTATATTTTGCAAAGAAACAGAAAAAATATCAGAAAACGAAAGAAAACGAAAGAAAACTATCTGCCTTTAACATTATTTTGTTTTTCATAATTCATGTCTTTGCCAATTGTCTGCTATGAATAGAGGAACAATAACAAAACTGTTGGTCGCAACAAAACAAACTCTGTCATAACGATATGTTTGTTTTGAATAAACAAAAACGGTTCTTTTGTCACAAGATGCTGGAAATGAGCATAGGAAAACAAATGAATGGTGATGGAAAATAAACAAAAAAGATGGAAAGCTGATTAAAGAGAAAAGGAGCAACACACCGGTGTGCCTTGCTCCTTCACTCTACAAAGTTCACTTTTTCTGTCATTCACTTCTCATCCTTCGCTCTTTGCATTTCATTTTAAAACTATTCACTTCTCGTCACTTATTCTTCAATTATCTTTTTTAATACTTTTCCATACTCAGAAATTCAGTCCCACGGTAAGCATCAGAGCATTGTTACGACTCGTCTCAAAATCGTCATGGCTGATATTGGCCAAACCATGTTCGTAACTAATGTCGGCATAGAACAGGTCGTATGCTATACCGCAACCCAGTTTCAGACCGCCATCAAAGCGTTGGAACGAATAAGGATGGTCGGAGAACGAACTGTAGGCTGCATGCTCTCCGAAATCCTTAATCTTGCCCCCAACCCCACAGGCCACATATCCACCAAGAAACGGTTCGATGGTTGTGCCGCCATCAATGGGCAGTTTGTATTTCAGCACCAAAGGCAACTCAAGATAGTCGAGATTGTAAGTGAACTTCGTATGGCCGCTATTGCCCTTGCCACCTTTCTCGGTGTAGTAAAGACCCGTCTCAAAGAACAACGGCGAGCGCGGTGCAACGGCAAAGCCTGCTGCCACTCCAACGTTCAAACCAGTCTTCATGCTACTGCCGTCGAGATATGGATCGTCGCTGCTTACGGTGGCAAACGATGGACCAACGCGCAAACCGAAATAAGTGTCGCCCGTCATCCAATAATTGCCTGTCGAACGGTGGCCATAGCGATGGCTACGGCTATAGTCCAACCGGTCGCTATTCGGATTGTAATACCGGCTGTTGCGATATACCTGAGCTTCTGTTGGCAAAACGGCGAACAAGCCGAACAATGCCATAAGTAAATACTTTTTCATATCTTTCAAAATTTTAAGTGATTACCTCTTATTATCTGTTCTCGCATGCAAAGAAAAATATTTTTGCCCATTCCTACAAGGGCGATTTCCCTAAACATCGCGGGGGAATTCCCTATTCTTTTGCAAAGAGCAATAACTGGGTTGACAAAGAAAAACCATCCGACAAAATATGGTTATATTTTTCATTTACCATCAACAATATATCGCAAAGCAAAAGAGGTAAACTCACTATTCTTCAACTTCAAAGGGGAAAGTCGTCATACTGAAAGGTGATAAATATTTTAGAAAACTGAGTTGCTATAGATTTGTTAAAAAACGCAAAATGACTTTCATTAAATTATAATGATAAAGAATAAATCAATTTTTTTGTATGTTGCTTGTTAACCCTTTGGGTAATGCGGGCAGTATTATATACTAACAGCGGTGTTTATCCTGTGTAGAGGTGGCAATGCGAAGACCTGTCCCCCCAATACGAGGAATGTAATTGAACTAATATTAATAAAACAGTCTAATAACGATTATGAAAAGATTAATTACCATTTTGTTGAGTGTCATGCCACTCATTGCATGGTGTGACAACATCACTTTCGCCGACGCCAATATCAAGGCCATCTGTGTGGCCAACTGGGACACCAGCGGTGACGGTGAGCTAAGCTATGCCGAGGCTGAGGCCGTGAAAGACTTGGGAAGAGTATTTAGTAATAATAATAATATCACGTCCTTCGATGAATTGCAATACTTCACAGGGCTGCAGTCAATTGGCCAGTTTGCGTTCTATCGCTGTACAGGCCTGACAAGCATCAACATACCCAACTCGGTGACCACTATTGCTGCAATGGCGTTCTCTGGATGTAGTGGCCTGACAAGCATCAAAATACCTAACTCAGTGACAACTATTGATTATCAGGCGTTCTCTGGATGTAGTGGCCTGACAAGCATCAAAATACCTAACTCAGTGACAACTATTGATTATCAGGCGTTCTCTAATTGTAGAGGCCTGACAAGCATCAACATTCCTAACTCGGTGACCACTATTGGTAACGATGCGTTCGGTAGCTGTATTTAGAGTCCTCTAAACAACCATAAACAATGAAAAACAAATAGAGATAAGCATCTGTATATCAACTACTTTTAGATTTTAACACTTCGGACTTGCTTTTTGGTGGTTCTCAAAAATCCGCTTACCTTTGCAACGCATT
>CACZPU010000007.1 GCA_902783165.1 uncultured Prevotellaceae bacterium | reverse complement strand
TCACAACTATCAAAAGGTCTTCATTCTATCACCACTCAAGTGAAGGACTCGAAAGGGCAATGGAGCGTGCCTGTGACCAAATATTTCGTCATCCCAAAGGAAAGCCAAATGGCAAAAACCATTGTAGAGCGCGATTATTGGATAGACAATGCCCTGAATACCCGCCAACCATTAGGCGAGTCGGTAGCCACGATCAACATTTCATCGCTTGCCTTGGGCGTACACTCGCTGACAATGCGCGTGAAAGACAATCTCGGACAGTGGAGCACAGCCATGACGAGGTTCTTTATCAAGACGATGAACTTGGAGAGCGAGAATACAATTGTGCGCTGTGTCTACTGGTTCGACGACCAGAATGAGGCTTCCCAGACAGTAGAGGTTGATGAAGCAACAGGCACTGTACTTGTTGATGTGAGCAACCTCACTGCCGGCAAGCACAACCTGTTTTGGCGCGTATGCGACTCAAAAGGTGCCTGGAGCGACACCTTCGTGAGCGAAGACTTTATGCGCTATACCGTCCCCGAATCGGGAATCGGAACCTTCAGCGCCGCTACTGCTATGACGCTGCCAGAAGGACTCACCGCCCACTATACAACTACCACAAAGACCAGCGGCAAAAAGTTGTATGCAAACGTGGGGAACATCAGCGGTAACACCACCCCAGCCAATACTGGCTTACTGCTGAAAGGCGAGGGAGGACTTACCTTCACGCTGTTACAGTCGACCGAAGTGGTCACACAGCCTGAAGACAACACACTGGTGCCCGTGGTTGAAGCCACTCACGTTGAACAAACCAATGGCGACTATACCAACTTCATCCTCTATGGCGGCAAGTTTGTTGTCATCGCCGAAGACGGAAAAGAAGTGAAGATACCAGATAATCGCGCCTATCTGCCTGTTCTGACAAGCATCGTTGGCGGAAATGCCGCAGCCAAGAGCGTCATTCTGGTATGGGACAACCTCGAAGCCACAGGCATCGATGGCACGCCGCGAGAAAACACACAGGCTGAGAATGGCAAGAGCTACAACCTAAACGGACAGCGTGTGGGCAAAGACTACAAGGGAATCGTTATTATGAATGGAAAGAAAGTATTAAAAAAGTAGCAAGATGAGCAAAAAAGAATATTTAGTACCCGATTTCAAAATAATAGAAAACGATTTTGACGAAACTATTTATGTCGACAGTATTCTTATCGATCCTAACGAACAGGAACATCAGAATAAAGCCGAAGGCAAGCGACACAAGATTTGGGATGACCTCTAATCGGTCGTTTCAAGCATAACAAAGCCTACTGAGCCCTGCTCAGAATGCTGAAGGTTGCACGAATCGGAGACGCTCACCAGTCCTTGGATGGACAAAGGTGAGCGTTTCTGCATGTAGAAACAGACGATTGTCATGGTGGCCGTATAGTTCATCACCCAATATAGGCATGCCAAGCCCTTGCTCATGCGCACAATGCACACGCAACTGATGGGTGCGCCCTGTTTGTGGCCGCAGTCTTATGCGCATCCTGCCGACCTCCTCACCTAGCATCTCATAGGTGGTTACCGCCTCCCTACCATGAACAGCATCTACCATTTGACACGGACGGTTGCTGATGTCGGGCATCAGTGGGAGTGAGATGACTCCTTCCGGTGCCTTTCCCTGAGGTATTCCCTCCAACAACGCCACATAAGTTTTCTCAACCCTGTGCTCCAGAAACTCTTTTTGCAGCGAGACATAAGTACCTTTGGTCTTGGCCACAACCATCAGTCCCGAAGTCTCCATGTCGAGCCGATGCACAATCATGGGTGTGGTGTCATCGTGCCAATGCTGACGCAACATCTCTTCTATTGATGGTCTACCTATCTTCCCTGGAACGCTCAGCACACCTGCAGGCTTGTTGACCACCGCCAGACAATCGTCTTCATAGACTATCAACTCATCTATTGGGGCCACCGCCATAGGCTCATCCATCGGATTGGACTCAACATCCAGCCCTTGCATCATCCATGAGAGTATGGGCAGACACTTGCTGCGACATGCGGGATAATAGTTGAAGTGATGCCTTACTTCCGCCTTTGGCGACCTGCCCCACCAAAACTCGGCCATGCAAACGGGTTTCAGATGATGCTGATAAGCATATTGCAACAACTTGGGTGCACAGCAGTCACCGCTGCCGGCGGGTGGTATGGCAGAAGACAACTGACTGTCGGCAGGATAATAGTCTTTGAAGACCGTCAACAAATCCTTCTCCTCCCCTCTTGCATTGAGCAGGCGATATTGCGAGAAAAGCCATCGCTGCAACGAGTCAGAGTCGGCATGACGCTTTTGTTTCAAAAGGGATATCTCGTGTTTCAAGTTTTCCTCCTTCTCCTTCCAAGGACTTTCCATTACCTCACAGTGCTTCTTGATACGCCGCATTTCCGCTTTCATGAACTGGCTCTCCCTGACAAGCATTGCGTTTTCTTCGGGCGGAATGTGATGTTGCATCCGCCTAAGGTCGCGCAACATTTTCGATGCCTTCATCTTCTGTTCGTGTTGGGAAATCAATTGGGCTACGATGGTCTTCGTCCGCAAATAATCATCGTCTTGATACATGGCCGAGAGAGCCTCTTCCAATTGGTCAATGCGGTGGTTAATACAAGATATCTGCGCCTCATGCGTCTTGAAATAACCATTGGGCTCCTGCGCATCAAACACCGGCGGCACAAACCACGGCCAGTCGTTCCTACCGGCAAGCAGTCCGGAATAGGCGGCAAGGAAAGCGGTCTGGCATGAAGATTGCCGTAAGTTGTCATCGGTAGCCTCCACCACCAACACTCCGAACATCTTTCCTTGGTCGGCATCTTCCTTCAGCATCGGCTGGCTATCTATATAGGTCTGCACCGCACTCGCTGCCTCTTGGCACAGCGGATGCGGCTCATAACAGAACGGATAGGTGAAAAGCGACGGTAGCTCAATCGAAGTATCTATCAGATGAATGGTATCCATGTGTGCAAAAGTACATAAAAAACTTGAATTACAAGTCTGGCAACCACAGAAATCATGCCATACAAGTCAATTAACTCATGGACATATGCATTCTGCAAACGAGCTACGCTGATGACCAAATCACAAAACAAGCAAAAAAGATAACAAAAAAGTTGATTATTGCGAAATAATCACTATCTTTGTGCCAGCATCTATGATGCTCTACGTTTAACGACTAAAACAGACTTGAACATACAAGCAATTTGACAATAGGAATCTTATAAAGAATCGACAAAATGAAAAAAATGATTATGCTGGCTTTCGCTCTCATGATGATGGGAGGAAGCATCTCGGCACAAGAAAAAATCCAACTGCCGCAACCAGACATGAAACTGCTCAACATGCCGTTGGCAGAAACACTCCAACTTAGACGCTCCTCGAGAAACTATCAGAAAGACAAGGCAATCACCGATGCCCAACTCGCCACCATCCTCTGGGCTGCCGTGGGCATCAACGACCCGAAAAGCGGGCGGCTTACCACACCAACTGCCGTCAACATGCAAGACATCAAAGTATATGTGTGCAACGAAAAGGGCGTGTGGCTATATAACTCCAACGACAACAGTCTGACAAATGTCTACAAAGAAGACCTTCGCCCGAGTTTGGTAGCTCGACAGACCTTTGTAATGGATGCACCGGTGACATTGCTTCTGGTGAGCGAACAGAGTAAGCGCAACTTCCATAACGAGCGTTATGGTGCCATGGATGCCGGATACGTGTCGCAAGACATCTACTTGGCATGTGCTGCCATGGGAATGAAGACGGTGGCCCGCGCCATGATGGACCAAGAGGCTGTGAAAAAAGCACTCAACCTTCAGGAAGGCGACTATCCCATGCTGAACCACCCCATCGGCTACGGACAATAAAAACTCTCGAATCACGGCAAATTAAAGGCAGCCTATCAAATGAAGGCTGCCTTTAGTTGTAGGTGGGACAGGCATTGCCTCGCCAACTCTTTTCATTTCTATCAATATCTTTGGCTTGGCCGAAAAGTATACACGGAATCGCAAACTAAAGTGACCTTTCATGTAAATTTTCACTCGCGGAAACTCTACTTTAAATAAGTTACTTTCGCTCGGAAATGAAAAGAAAACCAAGCTTTCCTTTTGCATTTCACTCGTTTATTCGTAACTTTAAATAAGTTACTTTCGCTCGGAAATGAAAAGAAAACCAAGCTTTCCTTTTGCATTTCACTCGTTTATTCGTAACTTTGCAACCACAATGTGGCTTTTGCGATGCAAAAGAGGTTGTTAGGAAAGAGTAAACAAAGCTATTTTTAAGGATAAAAGATTATGGCCAATTTAAGATTTCAGGTAGTAGAAGAGGCTTTTAAGAAAAAGCCTCTGGAGGTAAATGCGCCAAAGGAACGACCATCTGAGTTTTTCGGGAAATTTGTATTCACACGCAGCAAAATGTACAAATACTTGCAGCGCGATGTCTATGAGAAACTCATCGATGCAATTGACAATGGTGCACCACTCGACCGCTCTATTGCCGACGCTGTGGCAAAGGGCATGAAACAATGGGCCGATGAAAATGGTGTCACACACTACACCCACTGGTTCCAGCCATTGACAGAGGGCACTGCCGAAAAGCACGACGCTTTCATAGAGCACGATGGCAAAGGTGGAATAATCGAGGAATTCAGCGGAAAGCTGCTCGTACAACAGGAGCCCGATGCATCGTCGTTCCCCAGTGGTGGCATCCGTGCCACTTTTGAAGCAAGAGGATATTCTGCCTGGGATCCCACTTCGCCTGTCTTCATCATCGACGACACTTTGTGTATTCCTACAATTTTCATTTCCTATACTGGCGAGGCTCTCGACTATAAGGCTCCACTCAAAAGGGCATTGCGAGCCGTAGGAGAGGCGGCTGCGGCTGTGGCAAAATACTTTGACCCCAATGTGAAGAAGGTCATCACCAATCTGGGTTGGGAGCAGGAGTATTTCCTTGTGGATGAAGGACTCTATTCTGCCAGACCTGACCTTGTGATGACAGGACGCACTCTGATGGGACACGACTCTGCCAAGAACCAGCAGATGGACGACCATTACTTCGGAACCATTCCCGACCGCGTGCAGTCGTTCATGAAAGACCTTGAAATACAAGCCCTCGAACTGGCCATTCCTGTGAAGACAAGACACAACGAGGTGGCGCCCAATCAATTCGAGTTGGCACCCATCTACGAAGAAACCAACCTGGCCATTGACCATAACATGCTGTTGATGTCGTTGATGAAGAAAGTGGCACGCAAGCACGGATTCCGCGTACTGCTTCATGAAAAGCCTTTTGATGGCATCAACGGTTCGGGCAAGCACAACAACTGGAGCTTAAGCACCGACAACGGCATCATGCTACATGCACCAGGAAAGACACCCGAGCAGAACCTGCGTTTTGTGACTTTCGTCGTGGAGACGCTAATGGGTGTATACAAGCACAACGGACTGCTCAAAGCCAGCATCATGAGTGCTACAAACGCTCACCGACTGGGAGCCAACGAGGCACCGCCAGCCATCATCTCCAGTTTCCTTGGCAAGCAAGTGAGCGAGTTGCTCGAACATATTGAGAAAGCCGACAAGGAAGACTTGTTTGTAATGGCAGGCAAGAAGAGGATGGAACTCGACATTCCCGAGATTCCCGAACTGCTCATCGACAACACCGACCGCAACCGCACCTCACCATTTGCCTTTACAGGAAACCGTTTCGAATTCCGTGCTCCGGGTTCAGAAGGCAACTGCGCCAGTGCCATGATTGCCCTGAATGCTGCCGTGGCCGAGGCTTTGACAAATTTCAAGAAACGTGTGGACAAGCTGATTGCCAATGGGCAAGACCAGACAAGCGCCATCATCGACATCCTTCGCGAAGACATCAGAACTTGCAAACCCATTCATTTCGACGGCAACGGCTATTCCGACGAATGGGTAGAAGAGGCCACTCGCAGAGGTCTTGACGTGGAGAAGTCGTGCCCGGTTATCTTTGACCGCTATCTCGATGAAGAGAGTATCACCATGTTTGAGAGCCTGGGCATCATGAACCGCAAAGAACTCAAGGCTCGCAATGAAGTGAAATGGGAGACTTATACAAAAAAAATACAAATTGAGGCACGCGTACTGGGCGACCTGACGATGAACCACATCATCCCTGTAGCCACCCATTACCAGACACGATTGGCAAAGAACGTGGGTTGCATGCGCGAAATATTCTCTCCCGAAGAAGCCAACAACCTTTGCGCCCGCAATATCGCCATCATCAAGGAGATTGCCGAGCACACACAGATTATCGAGAAAATGGTGGAAGAACTGGTGAATGCACGCCGTGTTGCCAACAAAATTACGAACGAACGCGAAAAGGCCATTGCCTATCATGACACCGTGGAACCCAAGATGAACGACATTCGCTACCACATCGACAAACTGGAGCTGACCGTTGCCGATGAGTTATGGACACTTCCCAAATATCGCGAACTGCTGTTCATCCGGTAATATCACCCATACAAGACCTACCAACGAAAGCGCGAAACCCACGTTTTCGAAAGTGTGGAAATGTTTAACCCCCAGCATCAAGGGAATCCTTATTGCTGGGGGACTTCATATAGTTTTGGTCATTGGTCACATCTTGCTTTCTCCTTCCACATACTCCTCCAGGAACAGATGCTCGCCATCAAATACCACATAGGTGAACTGCGATATCCAGTCGCCGATAATCATCATACGAACCTTGCGGCTTAACATCAGGTCGAGTTCAATATGACGATGACCATAGATGAAATAGTCAATGTTGTCATGAGATTTCAAATACTCCTTTGTGAAAAGCACCAGATGTTCCTTGTCCTCTCCCATATACGGCGGTTCCTTGCCGTTTTCGCGCTTCAACCTCGATTGTTTCGCCCATGTAAGCCCAAACCACATCGACCAACGGGGATGGAGCATTGAAAAAAGTTTCTGGCAAGTGCGGTTATGGAATATCTTCCTAATCGTCTTGAATTTCTTGTCTGGGTCGCCCAAGCCGTCGCCGTGTGCCAGGAAAAACACCTTGCCATAAATCTCTGTGGTCAACTCTGTCCGATGGAGAATCACACCACACTCTTGTTCCAAATAACCATACATCCAAATGTCATGGTTACCGGTAAAATAGTGCACTTCCACACCCATGTCGGTCAGTTCCGAAATCTTACCGAGAAAGCGCGTATAGCCTTTGGGCACAGCATATTTCCACTCATACCAGAAGTCGAACATGTCTCCCAACAGATAAACAGCTGCCGCCTTATGCTTGATATCATCGAGAAATCTCACCAAGCGACGCTCCTGCATACGCATGTGTGGAATGGCCAACGAACCTAAGTGTGCATCCGAGAGGATATAGATATTCTTTCTTATTTCCTGCATAGTCTAACGTTTTCTATTTATTCTTGCATCTTGAATGGTAGCGCAACCGCCAAGTCGCTCCATCAGTCAAAACCCAGTTCCAGCCGAGCCTCCTCGCTCATCATGCTTTGGTCCCAAGCAGGTTCAAAGACAAGATTCACATTCACACTGGTCACACCATCCACACTCTCTATCTTGGTGCGTACATCCTCAAGGATGAAATCGGCGGCCGGACAATTGGGGGCTGTGAATGTCATGTCAACATCCACACTGCCATCATCCCGCACATCAATTTTGTAAATCATTCCCAGGTCATACACATTCACTGGAATCTCAGGGTCGTACACCGTCTTGATGACATCGACGATGCGACCTTCTATCATGGTCTTTTCTTCTTGTGTCATGCTCTTTATCACTGTCTTTTCACTGCCTATCTTTCGTCGTTCTGCATTCGTTTGCCAACGCTAAAGTGAGCAGCGCTAATTGTCAATTCTTTGCAAAGATACGAATTTTCCCCCGAAGAACCAAATCATTGTCCTTAAATCGACTGCTGTCACCCACATCGCCACCGTCACACCTCATCAGTAGCCACACGAAGAGCCTCCTTGTTGGGGAAACTTTCCATTTGACGATACAATCGAATGATTGTTAGTTAAAAAAAGTCACATGCCGACATAATTCGTAAGTTTTTTTTAACTTTGCATCATTGAAAACCATCCCATTATCTGTCGAAAGAGAGAGCTATTGGTGATGGGAGAACACTATTATTCATCAAAAAATCCACACCCATGAAGATATTTGCTGTTGGAAAGAATTACATTTTGCACAATAAAGAAATGGAAGGCGCGTTATATAAACCAGAGGAACCCGTAATATTCACCAAGGCCGACTCTGCCCTCCTCAAAGACGGGAAACCGTTTTTCCCGCCCGACGACTTGGGACGTATCGACTATGAGACGGAACTTGTGGTGCGCATCTGCCGGTTAGGGAAAAGCATTCCGCAACGATTTGCCCACCGCTATTACGATGCTGTCACTGTGGGAATCGACTTCACGGCACGCGACCTGCAAAGCAAACTGAAGCAAAAAGGCTTGCCTTGGGAATTGTGCAAAGGTTTCGATGGGTCGGCAGCCATTGGCGAATGGGTTGACGTGGGGAAATTCCGCGACATCCAGGCCATTCATTTCCATCTCGATATCAACGGCAAAACGGTTCAAGAGGGTTGCTCGAGCGACATGCTCTACAAAGTGGACGAGCTGATTGCCTATATCAGCCGATGGTTTACGCTGAAAACTGGCGACATCCTCTACACCGGAACACCTGCCGGTGTGGGACCAGTCAGCATCAACGACCATCTTGTTGGCTGGCTTGAAGAGCGGAAAGTATTAGAATTTAACGTTAAATAGATATTTGAGTCTTAAAGGTATTATTCTGACAGGTGTTGCATGGCTGTGTTGCATGGCAGCAATGGCCCAACAGCAATTCTTCAACCTGACCGCGAACGAGGTCAGGGTCGACACCGTTTTGCACTCGTTCGTCCACAGCTTTCAGCTCTCGGGCGCCTATGCCGATTCTCTTTATGAAGTGGAAATAGCCTACCCAGACTTCATCGACATGACCAAGAAGGAGGCGGAACAGGTGGAACTGCTGATGGGCGGCGAACATCCCGCCATGCCAAAGCCCCATGTCAAGATGGGCACCGAGCAGAAGCAGGCATTCCTCACCATTTCATTCCCACCCTTCGTGCATAGAGATGGTAAATGGAAAAAAATAGTCAGCTTTATGCTCAACGTCAAGTCCACTCCCAAACACCAAGCTGAAAGCAGGCAACTCAAGGCAAGGAAGCGGGCCGACATGAATGACTTCTATGCCGACCATTCCGTACTGGCCTCGGGCAACTGGGCGAAAATAAGAGTGGCAAAGAGTGGATTCCACCAACTTACCGATGCACTGATTCGCAAAGCGGGATTCAGCAATCTCTCCAAAGTGAAAATCTATGGTTATGGAGGTGCCAAGCAAGACGAGATGCTCGACCCCAGTATCCTCATCGACACCGACGACTTGAAGGAAGTGCCTACCTGCACCATTGCCGGACGACGTTTGTTCTATGCCCAGGGACCCGTTTCCTGGCAGAGCCGTAACGCGTCTGAGCGCATTCGCAACCCTTACTCCGACTACGGCTACTACTTCATTACCCAAAGCGAAGAAGACCCGCTGACGGTCGACAGCACATCTTTCGTAGACAGTGTCTATCCCAACTACGATGACTATCACTCTCTCCATGAGGTGGACGACTTCGCTTGGTTCGAAGGTGGTAACCGACTGTTCGAAAGCAAACCCATCAACGTTGGTGAAAATGGCTACGCCATCACACTCGATGCTCCAGAAGGAGCCTTGTCGGGTAGACTCACCGTACTACTGACATCGCCTGTCAATGGTGCAACGGCTTCTGTTATCATGAACGATTCCATTCTGGGCGACATCGTCATGTCAACGCCCACTGCCTCTGAGAGAGAATACGAACATGCACGGGAGAATAAAAGGAACTTCATGGTGAATAATGTTTCCTCGACAAATACCATTACTATTAGCTGCAAAAACAACGGGCCGGTGCGCATAGACTACGTGTCACTCGCATTCACCAAGCCACGACCACTACCCAATCTTGCAACCACGAGTTTCGATGCTCCAGAGTATGTGTATAACATCACCAACCAAGATCTTCATGCTGATGCCGGATACAACATGGTCATCATCATACCTACCTCGCTGAAGCTGAAAGAACAGGCCGAGAGACTGAAAGCGCTACATGAGAAAAACGATGGCATGAAGGTGAGGATAGTACCTGCCGATGAACTCTACAATGAATTCTCAAGCGGAACACCCGATGCCAACGCATACCGACGCTATATGAAAATGCTTTACGACCGTGCGGAAAGCAAAAGCGACATGCCCACACATCTGCTGCTATTGGGCGACTGCGCTTGGGACAACAGGATGAACACACCGGCATGGAAAGGCTATAAGCCCGACGACTTCCTGCTCTGCCACGAAAGCGACAATTCGTTCAGCAAGACAAAATGCTATGTCAACGATGGATTCTTCTGCTGTCTGGATGATGGCGAAGGCGATGACCCTCTGACGGGCGACTTCTTGGACATTGCCGTTGGGCGTATTCCTGCCAGAACAGCAGAGGAAGCCGCCATCATGGTCGACAAGACCATTGCCTATGTGGAAAACAAGAACGCAGGTGCATGGCAGAATACCGTTATGGTGATGGGCGACGATGGCAACAACAATGTACACATGAGCGATGCGCTCGAAGCGGCACAAATCATCGAGGACCTGCAACCCGGCATCTACGTGAAACGTGTGATGTGGGACGCCTATCCCATGATTTCCACCTCCACCGGCAACACCTATCCCGATGTGAGCAATGTCATCAAGCAACAGCACATGCGCGGTGCCTTGTTGATGGACTATGTAGGACATGCCAGCGAGACATCCATTTCGCACGAGAAGGTACTGATGCTCAACGAAATAGAAAACTTCACAAACGCCAATCTTCCCTTGTGGGTGACCGCTGCCTGCGAAGTGATGCCTTTCGACGGACAAACCGACTGCATTGGGGAGAGTCTGCTCATGAACAAAAAAGGCGGAGCCTTGGCCATCTTCGGCACAACCCGCACCGTATATACCAATTTCAACAAATACCTCAACAAAGCCTATATGCGCGCTTTGTTCGCCCCAGTCGACGGAAAATTCGTGTCGATAGGCGAAGCCCAACGCCTGGCAAAGAACGAAGTGATGAAAGGCTACAAGTATATTTACGTCAACGCAAGAGGCGAGACGGTGACATCCACCGAGCAAGACCGTACAGAAAACAAGTTGCAATACTCTCTCTTGGGCGATCCGGCTGTGGTGCTTCACATCCCGACTCTCACCGCTGTTGTCGATGAAGTGAACGGACAGGCACCCAATCACGACAATCCCGTCATGCTGAAAGCCGGCTCCATCACAACCATCAAAGGCCATGTAGAGCAAAACGGCACAAAGCTCAACAATTTCAACGGAACGGTCAACATCACCGTTCGCGACGCTGAAGAACAAATCACCTGCAAACTGAACAACACCACGGACGATGGCGCCGACAACCCTCTGACCTACAACGACCGTACAAAGGTGCTCTTCAACGGACAAGACAACGTGAAAAATGGCGAATTCACCATCAGCTTCCCTGTGTCGAAAGACATCAGCTATAGCAATGGCTACGGAAAAGTGAACGTCTACGTGCTACAAGACAACCTTTCCCAAGCTGGCAACGGCACCAATTCCGATTTCATCATCGGCGGTTCCGACCTTCAGAAGAACGATTCCATCGGTCCGTCCATCTATTGTTACCTCAATTCACCACAGTTCCAAAATGGTGACAAAGTGAACACTACACCCTATTTTGTAGCGGAACTATTCGACAAAGACGGACTCAACACCACCGGCATGGGAATCGGGCACAACTTGGAACTTGTCATCGACGGAAAACTGGAACGCACCTATATGCTCAACGATAACTTCGAATACGACTTCGGAAGCTATACCAAGGGCAAGACATACTACAGCATACCCGAGTTGGAGATTGGTGTGCACAAACTCATATTCCGTGCATGGGATATCCAGAACAATTCCTCCACAGCTGAACTGACATTCAATGTGGTACGCGCCATGGAACCCAATTGCCTCGATGTGAACATCACACAAAACCCAGTACGCAACACCACCGCCTTCATCATCAATCACGACCGTGCGGGAAGCGTTCTCGATGTGGCCCTCGACATCTTCGACATGAGTGGACGACTGCTCTGGACTCATGAGGAAAGCGGGATGGCCGCAAGCAACACCTACAGGCTCGACTGGGACAGCACCCAAGGAAACGGTCTGTCGCTACAAACCGGCGTTTATCTCTATCGGATAAGGCTCAGCTGCGAAGGAAGCAACTCGTCGTCGAAAGCCAAGAAACTCATCATTATCCGATAATTCGTGCTTCAAACAAGAAATAAAGAATATGATTATCAAAGAATACTGTAACACAATGAAACTCTCATCAAGACTACTCATTGCATTTGTCCTTACACTGTTTGTGCAGAACGCCTCTGCACAGGACAAGGAAGATATGTTCAATCCCGTGAATGCATCGGTGACATCGCAGACCATCGCACCCGACGCAAGGGCAGCGGGAATGGGCGACGTCGGTGCTGCCACCGACCCTGACGTGAACTCACAATACTGGAACCCTGCCAAATACCCATTCACCATCAGCCGAGCTGGTGTGGCGCTCAACTACACCCCCTGGCTCCGACAGCTGGTAAACGATATCGACCTCGCCTATCTGGCAGGATACTACCGCATAGGCAACTACAGCGCCGTGTCTGGCTCGCTGCGCTATTTCTCGCTGGGTGAGGTAAGCACCTCGTTCGACGAGAATGCAATGACCATCAATCCCTATGAAATGTCGGTCGACGTCGCCTACTCGCTCATGCTCAGCGAGAAATTCTCCATTGCTGCGGGTATACGCTGGATTTACTCCGACCTCACCTACGACTACGAGAACGACACCTCTCCTGGTAGCGCCTTTGCAGCCGACATCTCTGCCTACTACAACAACTACATCACGTTAGGAAGCCGCGAGTGTCAGTTGGGACTTGGACTCAACATCAGCAATATTGGAAGTAAAATCACCTTTGGTGGCGACGACAACAGCGAATTCATCCCTACCAACATGCGACTCGGCCTCGCCATGATGGTACCGGTAGACGAATACAACCGTTTCACCATTGCAGCCGATGCCAACAAGCTGCTTGTTCCCACCTATCCCAAGCAGAAAGAAGGTGAAGGAACAGAAGACTACCTTAGACGTGTACAGTCAGACTACTACGATGTGAGTAGCATCAACGGCATTTTCAAGAGTTTCCACGATGCCCCCAACGGATTCAAGGAAGAGTTGCAGGAAGTGTCTTGGAGTGTGGGAGCAGAATACATCTATCACGACCAGTTCTCCGTACGTGCCGGTTATCACCACGAAAGTGAGAACAAGGGCAACCGCAAGTATTTCACCTTGGGAGCCGGATTCCGCATGAACGTGTTCTCGCTCGACGTGGGCTATGTCATCGCCACCGCCAAGAGCAATCCGCTCGACCAGACACTCCGTTTCACCTTAGGTTTCGACATGGATGGTATCAAGGACTTGTTCCGTTAATACAAAGAAAAAGAAAAAACAATGAACATCAGAGTAGGAATGGGCTATGATGTGCACCAGCTTGTGGAAGGACGCGACTTGTGGCTGGGCGGCATCAAGATAGCCCACACCAAGGGACTGTTAGGGCACAGCGATGCCGATGTACTGATTCACGCCATCTGCGATGCCCTTCTCGGAGCCGCCAATATGCGCGACATCGGCTTCCACTTCCCCGACACATCCGACGAGACGCTTAACATGGATAGCAAGCTTATACTCGACCGCACCATGCACCTGATTCAAAGCCGCGGCTACAAGCTTGGCAATATCGATGCCACCATCTGTGCCGAGCGCCCGAAAATCAATCCCCATGTACCAGCCATGAAACAATGCCTTGCACAAGTGATGCACACCGACGAGGACAACATCTCCATCAAGGCCACCACCACCGAGCACCTGGGCTTCACTGGTCGTGAAGAGGGCATCAGCGCCTATGCCACGGTGCTGATATATAAAGAATAATATATAAAGAAT
>CACZPU010000006.1 GCA_902783165.1 uncultured Prevotellaceae bacterium | reverse complement strand
TGCTCAGGTAGGTGTTCATCCTGCAAAGGAATACCTTTTCCTGATCTTCGTTACACCGGTAGGACCGTATTTCAAGGGCGGATTCTCAACCAATCCTTATGTGATTATTCGCGACTTCGACCGTTCTGCTCCACTCGGAACTGGTAAATACAAGGTGGGAGGCAACTATGCTGCCAGTCTTTATGCCAACAACCTGGCCCATGAAAAAGGCTATGCTTGCGAATTCTATCTCGATGCAAAAGAGAAGAAATATATGGACGAGTGCGGAGCTGCCAACTTCTTCGGTATCAAGAATAACACATATGTCACACCGAAGTCTACCAGCATTCTGCCCAGTATCACCAACAAGAGCCTCATGCAGGTGGCCGAAGACCTTGGCATGAAGGTGGAGCGCCGTCCTATTCCTGAAGAGGAACTTGAAACATTCGAAGAGGCAGGTGCATGCGGAACGGCTGCCGTCATCAGCCCTATCTCTTACATCGACGACCTTGACACAGGCAAGCGTTTCAACTTTGGTGAGAAACCAGGTCCTATCTCAAAGAAACTCTACGACACCTTACGCGGCATCCAGTATGGCGAAATAGAGGACAAGCACGGATGGACTACGGTCGTGATTGAGTAACAGATATCTTTTTCATCCCATTTCCATGAGGATTTAAAAGCAGTATACGGGGTGAGTGGCTCTCACCTGTCAGAAACAAAAAAGCATCATTCCTTGGAGAGTGATGCTTTTTTTGTTGTCAAATTACATCAGATACACCGTACTCACCATTGTTCTTTGAATAGAGAGTGGTGCTTTTTTGTTGTCAAATTCCATCGCAAAAAGTGGTAAATTATTATTTTCTTCTGGTGAATGGCTTTATTATCGTGTTTTTTATGTACATTTGCAACCAAAACAAAAGACTATGGGCAAGGGAAAACTGGCAAAGTTCGCCGATATGGAACGTTATGAGAATGTGTTTCAATATCCATATTCCGTGATAGACGATGTTCCTTTCTTGATGAAGGGCCATTGGCGCGAGATGTATTTTCACAACGACAATCCCATTGTCCTCGAACTGGGTTGCGGCAAGGGCGAGTATGCCGTGGGATTGGCAAAACTGTTCCCCGATGTCAATTTCATCGGTGTGGACATCAAGGGGGCGCGCATGTGGACGGGAGCCACTCAGGCATTGGAAGAAGGATTGAAGAACGTTGCATTTCTCCGCACCAATATCGAACTCATAGAGCGTTTCTTTTCGGAGGATGAGGTGCAAGAGATATGGCTCACCTTCAGCGACCCGCAGATGAAAAATCCTCGCAAACGGCTCACCTCCTCGTTCTTTATGCAGCGCTACCGCAAATTCTTGGTAGACAAAGGAGTGGTTCATGTGAAGACCGATTCCAATTTCCTGTTCACCTACACCACGCTCATGGTGGAGAAGAACCAATTGCCGTTGGTTTTCCGCACCGAGGATTTGTACCATGCTGAGGGCATCGATGCCGATACGCGCAAGATACTCTCTATCCAAACATATTATGAAAGCATGTGGATAGAGCGCGGACTGAATATCAAGTACATGAAATTCCTCCTTCCGCACGAGGGTCCTTTGGAGGAGTCGGAGCAAGAGATACCGCTCGATGAATATCGCAGCTATCACCGTAATAAACGGAGTACGAAGGAAACGGCCAAATAATATATGGCTGTGCAGAACAGTCATCCGATTCAGAACAGACTCTTTGTCTGCATACCAGCCTTATTCAATTGGGAAAAATGAGGAGCACCTCAGGAACATGTCCGTAAAAGGGCAGAATCCTGAGGTGCTCCTCGTAGATGTTGCTCTGTGGTGTATTGCTTACGCCACCATGGCGAGTCAATGTTTTAGCGAATCTCGGAGATAATCTTCATGAGCGACTCCTTGGCATCGCCAAGCTCAAGGAACACACCGTTTTCGCGCGTGTAGAGCGGGTTCTCCACACCAGCGTAGCCAGGCTTGAGGTCGTAGTTGCAGATAATCACCTGTGGGGCTGCATCCACGTTCAGCACGGGCATGCCGTAGATAGGTGTTCCCTCGGCGTTGCGGGCTGCTGGGTTGAGCACGTCGTTGGCACCGATTACCACTACGGCGTCGGCCTTTGCGAAGTCGTCGTTGATTTGTTCCATTTCGAACAGCTTCTCGTAAGGCACATCGGCCTCGGCCAACAGCACGTTCATGTGTCCAGGCATGCGACCTGCCACGGGATGAATGGCGAATCGAACCTCGGCGCCACGCTGCTCCAGCAGGTCGGCCAACTGTTTCACCTGATGTTGGGCTTGAGCCAATGCCATGCCGTATCCGGGTACGATAATCACATTCTTGGCTTCGCTGAGCACCTTTCCAGGGGTGGCTTCGGCTGTCTCTTCCTTGCCGCCTTTTTGCTCGTGCTCGTCGATGATGTCACCCAGGTTTTTCACTCTCGCCTCCAGATCTTTGACGATGTCCTCCAGATGCTTTATTTTTTCTTCAAGTATCATAACTCGTTGTTCTAATTGTTTTTGATATTCTGTTTTGTCTTCCTGCTCCTCGTGAAGTGGGGCGGGTTCTTGTTTCTTGGCAGCCGGTTTCTTCATGGCACCTCCTGTGAGGATGTTGAGCAGGCTGCGGTTCATGGCCCGACACATGATTTGTGTGAGCAGCAGTCCCGATGCTCCCACTATGCCTCCAACGGCCACAAGGAAGATGTCGCTGATGGCCATACCAGCTATGGAGCCAGCTACACCCGAGAGCGAGTTGAGCAGCGATATGGTGATGGGCATATCAGCTCCACCCACACGAACGGAAAAGAACAGTCCAAAGAGGGCTGCACTCACAGCGGTGGCTGCTACAAGACCAATTCCCAAACTGTCTGTTGGGCTAAAGATGGGACATAGGACACATAGCAGTGTGATGACGAAGATGATGGCGGTAAGCAGGGAGTGGGCTGGCCATACGATGGGTTTCTGCGGAAGCACTCTGTGCAGCTTTCCTGCTGCTACCAGACTTCCCACCAGTGTAATCATACCCACGGCCACAGCCAGCAAGGAGGTGACGTGCACAAAGCCCTGGTAGCCGTTCATTTGGATTTCGCTCATCTGCTCTGCGCTGAATCCTATGCCGACGGCAGAAAGGCATCCCACCAGTGCAGAGGCACCGCCGCCCAGACCGTTGAACAATGCTACCGTTTGCGGCATTTGAATCATCTGCACGCGTTTGGCCATGGTGCCGCCTATGAGGGCGCCCACAACGATGGCGGGATAGATGGTCCAAGCAGAGACAACACCACTGAAGGTGAGCGTCACAACAATGCCCAACAACATGGCAAGGGCAGAGAGCAGGTTTCCGTTGACCGAGCTCTTCACCTTGCTCATCATGGAGATGCCGGCCAGCACCATCAACGACAGCACAATGCTGATGATAATCTGAATAGTACTCATGGTGTGGCTATCTCTTCTTGTTGAACATTCTCAGCATACGGTGAGTGACACCGAAGCCTCCAAACACATTGATGGCGGCAAGGACAATGGCAAGGCAGCCAATCACTTGGGCAAGCATCCCCGTGCCTTCATCAAACAGGGCGTAACCTGTTGCGGTGATGGCACCGACAATGGTTACGCCCGATAGAGCATTCATTCCCGACATCAATGGAGTGTGGAGCAGACTCGGCACATTCTTGATGATGAAATAGCCGACAATCGTACACACCAGGAAAACGGCAATGAGAATAAGAGGGTGAATCATACGATAATAATATGTCAATATGATTGATTTTCAAATGGCGTCTTAGGCCAGTCCCATAGCCTCACGGGCACCAGCATGAACCAGTTCGCCGTCAATGCATACAAGACTCTTGGCAACTACCTCGTCTGTGCGGTCGAGAACCAGCTTGCCGTCCTTTACGAGATATTTCACCAGATTATAGAGGTTGTTGGCGAACATCCATGTAGAACTTGTGGGGAGCATGCCTGGGATATTCTTCACACCCATCAGCGTCACACCATACTTCTTCTCGATGCCACCAGCGGGAGTCAATTCGCAGTTGCCACCTTGGTCGATTGAAATGTCGACAATCACCGAACCGCGCTTCATGCCCTTCACCATCTCCTCAGTGATGATGATAGGAGCCACCTTGCCAGGAATCAGGGCAGAGCAGAACACGATGTCCATCTGCTGGATGGTCTCGGTGAGCTTCTCGCGCTCAACAATCAGCACATCGTCGGGCAGACGCTTAGCATAGCCACCTTCACCCACAGCGAGTTCGGCGGGAACACCTGTGTCTGTCACCTTTGCACCAAGGCTGCCAGCGTTCTCGGCTGCCATTGGGCGGATATCAGCTGCATAAGTAATAGCACCCAGACGCTTGGCTGTTGCCAATGCCTGCAGACCAGCGACACCCACACCGATAACCATCACCTTGGCAGGTTCTATGCGACCTACTGCAGTGAACATCTGTGGCATGAACGTGGTCAGATGGTCGGCAGCCATGATGATGCCTTTGTAGCCGGCACATGTACTCATGGATGTCAGTGCATCGAGGTTCTGAGCGCGTGAGATACGGGGAATACCATCGAGCGTGATGGCTGTCACACCCTGCTTGGTGAGTTTCTTCACCATCTCATGGTTTACAGGCGATGCGGGATGGATAAAGGTGATGAGCAGTTGTCCCTTGTGCATCATCTCCACTTCGTGTTTGCCCAGTTTCTCGTTGAAAAGAGGTTCCTTCACCTTCAGAATCATCTCTGCGTTCTGATAGATTTCTTCCGGACCATCTACCAACTTGGCACCAGCCTTCACGTAGTCTTCATCGTGATAGAGAGCGCCGTCACCGGCCGATTTCTCCACCCATACTTCAAAACCATCGTTCACAAACTTGCCCACTGTTTCAGGTGTGGCTGCTACACGAGCTTCGTCGTGCATAATCTCTTTTGGAATACCAATAATCATGATGTTAAATTGTTAGGTTGTATTAGTTATTAAATATGCCGCAAATATACGGCTTTTTATCAGAAACAATTCTTAATTGACAATTTTTTATTAGCATGTTAACATATTTTTAACTAACAAATAGTCGTTTCACTGACATTTTGTTCCCCTTTCGCTGCTTTTCGTCCTTTTCCTTTTGCATTTACCACCTTTTTTCCTACCTTTGCACGTAAAATAAAGCAACCAATCATGACCATTTATCCGAAAATCATCATCGATGCCTTAGCGACAGTCACTTACGCCGGCACTAAAAAGAACCTTGTGGAAAGCAACATGGTTGCCGACACGCCCAGCGTGGCAGCACCTCAGAACGATAACGAACCATGGAAAGTGAAAGTGGTGCTGGAGTTCCCGCGCGACACCGACCCTTTCCTCAAGTCGACCGTCAAATCGGCAGAGGCCGCCATCAAGTACCATTGTCGTCAATTGGCAGCTCCTGGTGAGAATGCCGAGGTGGAGGTGACCATCGAGACCGAATTCAAGTCGAAACCGCGTCCTGAGGTGGGGCAGATGCTCCCTGGCGTGAAGAACATTATAGCTGTGAGCAGCGGTAAAGGAGGAGTGGGGAAGAGCACCGTGGCTGCCAATCTTGCCATCGCACTGGCACGTTTGGGCTACAAGGTAGGACTGCTCGATACCGACATCTTCGGACCATCCATGCCCAAGATGTTCGGCGTGGAGGACGAGCGTCCCTATGCTGTACATGTGGACGGACGCGACCTTATAGCACCCGTTGAGAAATACGGTGTCAAACTGCTCAGCATCGGCTTCTTCGTCAATCCCCAGACAGCAACGCTTTGGCGAGGAGGAATGGCCTGCAACGCGCTTAAACAACTTATTGCTGATGCCGACTGGGGAGAACTCGACTACTTCATTCTCGACACCCCTCCTGGAACCAGCGACATTCATCTCACTCTCCTTCAGACACTCGCCATCACCGGAGCCGTCATCGTGAGCACACCCCAACAGGTGGCTCTTGCCGATGCGCGCAAGGGCGTGGACATGTACCGCAACGACAAGGTGAACGTACCTATCCTCGGACTCATAGAGAACATGGCGTGGTTCACTCCCGCAGAACTGCCCGAGAACAAATACTACATATTTGGCAAAGAAGGATGCAAGCAACTCGCCGAAGAGCTTCATGTGCCACTCCTGGCACAGATTCCTGTTGTGCAGAGCATCTGCGACAGCGGCGACCTTGGAGAGCCCGCCGCCCTTGGTGATACCATGACCGGTATGTCCTTCTTGAATCTCGCTCAGGCCGTCGTCACTGTCGTCAACCGCCGCAATAAAGAGCAGCCCCCCACCAAGATTGTCGGCACTCATTCATAAAGAAGTAAGAATCAGTTCATAGAGATTGTCCCGGCCCATTCGCCGTCAGCTTTTACTTTGATGAATATATAATAGGGAGAAAGGGGAGAAAGTTTTTTTTTTACTTTGCTATATTATAAAAGGGTTTCCGCGTATTTTGATACGGGAGACCCTTTTAGATTATAATTAAATATGAACAGGGAACCGTCCCATGTTCATCGGGTGTTATACTTTTTCTTATAAGCAGAATGTAGTGGCATGCCGCAATGGTTTGATGCAATAAAGCCAAAGCCTTTACTACTATCAAAGAACTTTACGGCTCCTAAAAAATCTTCCGCTGTAGGCAATCTTCTCCATATATTACCTAAATTCCGCAGCACTTTAGTTTAACTTTCTTTATAAGTACCTGAGCAACAAAAAGTTGCTCAGGATTTTGCCATGTCAGATT
>CACZPU010000005.1 GCA_902783165.1 uncultured Prevotellaceae bacterium | reverse complement strand
CTTCAGCGAGATGTCGGATGTGGTAAGCCGGTTGCAGGATAACCTGGCAGTAGCTCGCGGCAAGAAGAAAATTGTGGATTTCGAGCGGAACAGCAATCTGAAGGGGTTGCGCTATTTGAATCCGCTCTATAACCATATAGCCAGAAGAGAGACCATCAAGATTGAATACCAGTCATTCTCCGCGAGGCGTCCATTCACATATACGGTCTTTCCACATTTGCTGAAAGAATACCGAAACCGTTGGTTCTTATTCTGTACAAATACTAAAGGAATACTTTACAATTTTGCGCTCGACCGCATCCATGCTATACAAACGGAACCTTGTATACCCTATAAGGATAACCCTGATTTCGACCCTGATACCTATTTCGATGACTTGATAGGTGTGACGAAATGGGGAAATCCCATAGAGATTACCTTCTGGGCAAGCAGGGAACAGGCTCTATATATTGCAACAAAACCTATTCATCCGTCTCAACAAATCATTCAAGACAAGACAGAGGATGGAAGCAAAATGTTTTCTGTCAAAGTAGAACCAAACTGGGAGTTCTTTTCTCTAATGCTTGGCTTCGGGTCAGGTGTCCGAATTCTTTCTCCCAATGCTGTTGTACGTGAAATGAAGCGGAAAATCAAGAAGGCTGCAGAACAATATACGGACCCATTTCCAGAAGCCATAAAGGGAAAGAAAGAAGAGTAATAGACTGTCGCTGCTAAAATAATCTTCAAGAAACTGTTTTCCTGAAGATTATTTAAACTTGCGCTTCAGCATTTCAATAATGTGGAATGGTAATCTCATCTTACTCCCACTCTATAGTCGATGGTGGCTTTGAGGAGATGTCGTAGCAGACGCGGTTGACACCCTTCACCTTATTAATTATATCATTAGACACCTTGGCCATGAAGTCGTACGGCAGATGAGCCCAATCGGCAGTCATGGCATCTGTCGATGTGACAGCACGCAATGCAACTGGATGCTCGTAGGTGCGCTCATCGCCCATAACCCCAACACTGCGTACAGTGCTAAGCAGAATGGCACCTGCTTGCCAAATCTGGTCATAGAGAGAAACCTCTATCTCTCCATCCTGCATAGCTGCTGGAACACCTGCTGCCAACACTCGGCGGGCTTCCTCACCACTGAGTTTTACCTTGTAGTTGCGGAGCCCTTGTATATAGATATCATCAGCATCTTGAAGGATACGTACTTTCTCCGGTGTAATGTCGCCCAAAATACGAACTGCCAGTCCTGGACCTGGGAACGGATGGCGGGTGATAAGATGCTCAGGCATGCCCATCTGACGTCCCACTCGACGCACCTCATCCTTGAACAGCCACTTCAAGGGTTCACAAAGCTGCAGGTTCATCTCCTTGGGCAGACCTCCTACATTGTGATGGCTTTTGATAACCTTGCCTGTTATATTCAGACTCTCAATGCGGTCTGGATAGATAGTACCCTGAGCCAGCCATTTGGCATCTGTTATTTTCTTGGCTTCGGTATTGAACACCTCCACAAAATCGCGACCAATGATTTTACGTTTCTGTTCGGGATCGGTGACTCCAGCCAAGTCGGCAAAGAATTTCTTTGAAGCATCCACGCCTATCACATTCAGGCCCAACACCTTATAGTCTTCCATTACCTGCTGGAATTCATTCTTGCGCAACATGCCATGATCCACGAATATACATGTCAGGCGATTGCCAATGGCTTTGTTGAGCAACACGGCTGCCACACTGGAATCGACACCCCCTGAAAGACCGAGGATGACACGGTCGTTGCCTATCTGCTGTTTGAGTTCTGCAACCGTTGTGTCAACAAAAGATGCAGCACTCCAGTCTTGTCTTGAGCCACAGATATCAACTACAAAATTTTTCAACAGTTGAACACCCTGTACTGTATGGAACACCTCTGGGTGGAACTGAACGGCCCATACACCTGGTTTAGAGTCATTGGCATAGGCAGCATACTTGACATCGGCAGTTGAGGCGATGCAATGATAGCCTTCGGGAATTTCCGTGATACTGTCACCGTGACTCATCCACACTTGTGAATTCGCCTCGAACCCTTTGAACAGCTGATTGTCTTTATCAATGTATTGTAAATGAGCGCGTCCATATTCTCGAGTATTGGTTTTCTCCACTCTGCCACCATTGCTATGAGAAATGAATTGCGCGCCGTAGCAGATGCCCAACACAGGAATCTTTCCAACGAACTGACTGAGGTCGACCTTGAAAGCCTCCGGGTCGTGGACAGAAAAAGGCGAACCGCTGAGTATCACACCAATGACAGACTCGTCACCGACAGGAAATTTGTTGTATGGAAGGATTTCGCAAAAAGTGTCCAGTTCACGCACTCGTCTACCAATGAGTTGTGTGGTCTGACTTCCGAAATCGAGGATGATAATTTTCTGTTGCATATAGAATAAAATAATTGTTGCCAAAATAGGATATACATCGGCAAAGGTAGCTATTTTTCGCCAAAAAGCCAAACAATTCAAATATTATTAGAACCTTTTGGCGGATAGTCACGAACGAAAAGCACCAACAAATCCATTATTTTTCAGCTTAATTAGCTCTATAATAATTATACAAAAACTCTACATCTGCATTTTCAGTGTTTTACAAATGACTATTCGCTCAAATCACAAACAACTAATAATCAATAGTTTACAAAAATAATAAAAGAATAAACAACTAAACGAACAGATAATGAAAACTCTATAGATAATTTTGGATTAAAAAAATAATTTATTATCTTTGTGGTCGTAATCTTTATTCTTGAAAACTATGTTTGGACGTGACAAAGTAAAACTAATCATCAATGAACTTGACCAATTTGTCAACAACATGGATGAGGGAGTGCTTATCTACAAGAATGGCATCAGGAATTATCTGGAAGGAAATGCCCAAGCTTTTGCAGACAACATCCAGCAGATAACCGCCCTAAGAGAAAGTACAACAAACCAGAGACGTAACATTGAAAACAGTCTCTATTCATACACCCTCATTTCTGAGAACCGTGTTGACATCCTTCAGTTGTTGGGTCACATGGATATGATAGTTGAAAAGCTTTACAAGAATCTTTTGCAATTTGAGATAGAAATACCATTTTTCCCATCGGAACTGAATGTTGATTTTCTTAAAATGGTGGAGTTGGCGTCGCTATCTGTAGAAATCACGGCACAGGCCATCCGTGCCAATTTCCGTTCCCCGCAACAACTTCAGGAAAAGATACACCGCATTTACTATTATGAAACAGAAGCCGGCAAACTGGCACAAGCCATCAAGCGGAAAGTATTCCACGAAATGGAGAATTTCAAGCTAAGTCAGAAGATTCACCTCAGATACTTCACACTCCATGTAGAGCAAATAGCCGAGGAAGCCATGAAAGCAGCCGACCTCCTATCGGTATTGGTTGTTAAACAACAAATATAAGGAGCAAGATTCATGTTGACAGTAGCCGTCATACTGATATTGGGCATAGGCTTTTGTCTTGGATGGAAAGAAATCGCCTATAGCTATTCCGACATTCATGTGGCGGACATCATGAGCGTATGGCCATTCCTTATATGCCTCATCATCTCAATGACAGTCGGCACAGGATTGATGATGATTCCCGACAGCAGCAATTATCTGACAAGCCCCGACAAGACTTTCATTGTGTTGGTATCGATGATGCTCACCATTGTGATTCTTTACACGATGAGCTGTCATTTCTCTACCGTCACCATTTTCTGGGGCGCTCTACTTGCCATCACATATATTAATAATGGCAGTGTCGGCCTTATCACATGGATATTGATGGCCATGTCAATACTGATTGCTCCAGCTTTGAGCATGGCATGTTCGCTGTTGTTCCACAAGCTTATACAAAAACATATTGTTCAAAAGAACATTCACCTATTGATGAAACAGCTGCATATCAAATGGCTTGCCTATATTGGAGTGTTTGTTTGCGGCATCGTTCTCACGTATAATTACGCTTTGCTCGTTGACATGCTGCTTGCGCCCATTTACAGTAGCGGCTATCCAACATGGACACATTGGGCCTTTGTCGGCATGATGAGTCTCGTTTGTATCTGTCCGATCATTGTGCAAGTATACCAGTATCCGCGCAACGGCCTCATATCCAACCATTTGGCATCTCTTTATGCACAAGCCTTCGTCACGTTGGTGATGAACATTCTTGTTCCGATAGCCATACGCCCCATTCCACCTGTAATTGTTTCTGCAAATCTTTTGAAAGAGGGCAACATCATCATTTTGGAAAGAGGAAAAGAAATGAAACGTGTGGTCAATATGATTACCATTTCTGTCTTCTCCCCTGTCTTGTCATTTCTTGTTTGTATCTGCATCGACTGGTTCTATCCAAAACCTTATATCTTCTGGATTATTATATTGTTCACCATCCTAGTATGCATTCTCACCCGCCTTTCCTATATGCAATACAAAAAAGGAAAGAATGTCAGACGAATGCTTAGCGACGAGCTGAAGCACCGAGATGAAGTGAACGACAAGCTTAACCGTCTTGATGTAATGGCTTTGACATCGCAGTTCGACAGCATTTCCCGCGAAATAGATTTCAAGCACAAAGAACTGATAGACCTCTCGCTCTACGTACAGCAGCAACGAGACTATATAACTGCCGTTGGGGAGAGACTCAAGCAGTTGGCAAAGAATGACAGTCTGGAGAGTGTACAAGAAGTGCTCACATCCTTGAACACAGAATTGAAAGAGACACTTCGCTACCCTCCAGAGATGGAGAAGATTTATCAACAGGTGGAAAAGATGCACCACGATTTTGTTTGCCGTCTGCAAATGCGTTGCCAGAACCTGACCAATAGAGAGACAAAGCTTGCCATCCTGCTCCGCCTTGGTTTCTCGAGCAAAGAAATTGCCAACGTACTGAATCTTGAAACAAAGAGCGTGGAAATCAACCGATACCGCTTGCGAAAGAAATTACGATTGGATCGCAGCGAGAATTTGGTGAACTATCTTCAGATGTTATAATAAACAGAATAAGATAATCGATTAGAAATCAATACATTTATAAAACATTATTTATTCATTAATCTAATAACAATTATGAGAAAAACTGTATTTCTGACTTTAGGAGCACTGCTACTCATGAGTGGCAGCATAAGAGCTCAAGAGAACGATGAGGTACGCTACAACCAATATGGGGTAGCTGTAGATCGAAAAGAGCTCAAAACAGAAGCAAGAAACAACATTTTGGTTTTTGAGTCGAAAGACCAAGATTACAAAGTGTGGTTTGACAATCGTGTACAGGTGGATGGAGCCACTTTCTGGGGGCAGAAATCCGAATACAACAAGATTGGAAATGGCGTTTCCCTACGTCGTGTTCGTTTTGCCATGAAAGCACAGTTGACAAAAGACTGGTATGGCGAGGTAGATATGGACATGGCCGACGGACTCTTTGAGTTGAAAGATGCTATCATCGAGTATGACGGTCTGAAGAACTGGGAATTCAAGGCAGGTAATTTCAAGGAGGACTTCTCTATGGAGCGCACATCCAGTTCGCGTTATTTGTCATTGATTGAACGTCCTATGGTTGCCCAGGCTTTGGCTCCCTCACGTCATCTGGGAATCCAGGCCGCATACCTGCGCGACCATTTCCGCTGGTCTGGAGGTATGTTCTTCCAGGAGGTAGCCGGCTCTGAGGAAGCAACAAACGTACAAGACAACAACAAGGATTTCGGTCGCAGCCAGGGCTATTCGCTTACCACCAAGATGGGATGGATGCCTTATACCCGCGATCGCCAGAAAGGTTTCTACATTGGAGGTAAGGCTTCTTATCGTACTCCCAAGACCGACATGGCTACAGGCGAATATGGTGGTGTGCGTTACTCAACCCGCAATGCTACCAGTATCAATAGGAAAAAGTACATTGATACTGATGTCATCAAGGATGTGGACCACTCATGGCTCTATGGAGTTGAAGGCGCAGCCTATTACAAAGGTTTCAAGTTCCAAAGCGAATGGATAGGCTCTCACGTTACAGCAAAGAACAACAGCTACAATTTCGGCGGTCATTACTTCACCTTAGGCTACCTCTTGTTCGGTGGAAATCAGCATTTCAATGCTGCCGAAGGTGAGTTCACACAACCCGGACGTGGAAAGAAATGGGGCGACGTTGAACTTGTCCTCCGTTATGATTACCTAGATTTGAATGACAAAGACGTCTTGGGTGGTAGCGGACAAAACTATACAGCCGGTCTGAACTTCTACATCAACAATTTCTTTAAGTTTGCCATCAACTTCCAGCATAGCTGTAACGACCGTTATGCAAACGGAAAAGGCAAGTTGCTCATTGGTCACGATGCATCAGGAAAGCCGACTGCCGACTACAAACAAGCTGTTGACCCGAAGGGCAAGGGCGGTGTTAGCTTCAACATGTTGGCCGTACGTTTTGAGATAGACTTCTAATCCCTCTGTCAGACAAATCATTTACTAAAGAAATCTTTTCTATACAATTAATCTATAATATATCAAAGATATGAAAACAATAAAATATTTATTCATGATGGCAGTGTCTGTGCTGTTTGCCGCATGTGTAGAAGACAAAGTCTACGAAGGGCCATCGACAATCGACGCCGTGACTACCAATATAGCCTCTCCGACCTCAGACGACGCTGTGATCGTTACTGCACAATTCTCCGGATTGCAGGCTCCAGAAACGGTAACGCTTACCTATACCGCCAACGGCTCTAAACAGGATGTACAGATGACAGGAAGTGGCAATACCTGGACAGGCGTTATTCCACCACAGCCCGACAAGACAACGGTGAAGTATTTTGTTACGGTTGTGAACACTGCTAAGTTTACCACTGTATCAAAAGAATTGGAGTATGTGGTTGGTGACCCGCCAATTGAGTACGACAAACTGAAGTTGAACGAGCTCTTTGGTGCCGCAGATACCGATGCCGGAAAATTCATCGAGATATATAATGGCAGCAACAACCCCATCAAGCTTAAAGATGTTGTTTTGAAGAAAGACGGTAAAGAAACGTGGATAGGCATCGACGGAGAAGTGATTCCTGCTCATGGTGTTTGGGCTGTCATAGGTGCCAAGGGAACAACGGAGCGTGGTTTCTCAAGCGGCTTCTCTGCAAAGAAATCTGTACTCGTTGAGCTGTTGGACCCCAACGGTAATTTACTGGACAAGTTCCAACGTGGTGAAGAGGCTGACGGTTGGGGCAACCAGTCACAGACCAATGTCAAAGGCTCATGGAGTCGTATACCTGACGGCAGCGGCAATTGGATGATTACCGACCCAACAGCAGGTACGCTCAATGCCAAAACAGGCGAGCCCGACGAAACCGTCGTTCAATAGAAAGCATCATTTTCGAATGTTTATCATTTAAATATTGTTCTAATCTTATTAATATTGTTATCATGGCAAAAGAAGAATTGAAAATCGGTGAGATATCGAAACCGCGCTTTGAGTTCCGCAGCTTCGGCCGTTGTTTCTGTGATGCAGCCAAACGCATGGCTCGTTTAAGTGTTCCTGTACCTGAGAAAGTGTGGGAGCGCCATAGCACAGAAACCTATATCGTGAGCCGTACCAACGATGTGAACAACACCAAGATTCGCAACGGCAAAATGGATATCAAGACATATGTCCAGACCGTAGATGGGTTGGAGCAGTGGAATCCGCTGATGAAAGGCGAATTCCCCATTGCCAAAGAAGTGCTTGAGAATGAGGTGTTCCCCGCATTCAAAGTTGAAGGACTTCCCAAATTGGATAAGCCAACCTACACCTTGGACGAGTTCTTGGCAATAATCGATGAAAATCCCGACCTGCAAGCGGTGAAGGTAGAGAAGATTCGCTTCGGGTATATGGTAAACGACACCATCTGCGAGACTGGCGATGTTTATATCAATGGCGCATTGGTGAAGACCATCAACTCCGAGTCGACCGAGATTGAAGACATCAAGAAGACCATCTCCGATGTTGGTCTCGAAGGCGTAGAGAACATCAACTACCTACAAGCCATTAAGAGAGTGATTGGAATGATTAACAAACCTTTAGCAAATTGATGATTATGGCACAAGAAATAGAAAGAAAATTTTTAGTAAAAGGCGACTTCAAAGATAAGGTCTTCAAGAGCACACGCATCACTCAGGGCTACCTCTGCTCTGTTCCTGAGAGGACTGTTCGTGTGAGAGTGAAAGGCGACAAGGGATTCATCACCATCAAAGGCATTGGCAACGAAAGTGGTGCCAGCCGGTTTGAGTGGGAGAAGGAAATACCTGTCGACGAAGTGCTTGAGCTGCTCAAGATATGCGAGCCAGGAGTAATCGACAAGACTCGCTACCTTGTTAAGAACGACGAGTACACCTTCGAGGTGGATGAGTTCTACGGCGACAACGACGGTCTGACCGTTGCCGAGATTGAGCTTCCCGACGAACAGGCCCAATTCAACCGTCCCGACTGGCTCGGCGAGGAAGTGACGGGCGATGTTCGTTATTACAACTCTATGCTCATGAAGAATCCTTATAAAAACTGGAAATAACATTTGGCTATGAATAATGACAACAAGACCAAGGCGGTATTCGACCCGCTGGACATGAACAATTACCGTATCGAGAAACTGCCCAAGATGCAAAAATCGGGCTTTGAACGAGTGCTCCAACGCATCGGAGCCCCTTTGGCCTTGCTGGCATTCATTCTCATCTATTGGGTTGTGGACATACCCTTCGTTGACAGAATAGACACCAACAAAGAAACCACAACCCTTACCTCATCGGCCATGAAGCGATACAAAGAGATGGCCGATGCAACCATGAAACAGTTGACTTCCGGAGAGAAAGCACAAGACAACCAGCAGAACCAACAGAAGCTGGAGCAATATGTGGAAAAAGACACACACAACCGTTTTATCCGTATTAATTATGCCATGCTTGCCATTTTTGTGGCTGCCATCATTCTCTGGATTACCGAAGCTATTCCCAACTACCTCACGTCCCTGATGGTAATTCTTGGAATTGTGCTGACCGGAATTACAACCGACAAAACGGCATATGCACAACTTGGACATCCTGTGATGTGGCTCAACATCTTGTCGTTTATCCTGGCAAGCATGTTGGTCAAGACACAGGTTGCCAAACGTTTTGCACTGTGGTTTGTATTGAAGTTCGGACGCAATGCTGGCGGCATCATGATCAGTTTCATCATCATCAATCTGGTTCTTTCGGCCTTTATTTCGGCAACAACAGCCAAGGCTGCCATCCTGCTCCCCATCTTCATGGTGGTTGCAGCCATCTATGGCGCCACTGGAGGTCAAAACCGCAACAACTTCGGACGCAACCTGATTTTGCAGAACCTGTTCCAAATCAACCTTGGTGCCAACGCATTTCTGACAGGTTCTGGTGCCACTCTTTTGGCTGGTTCACTGATTGCAGGAGCCATGGGTATAGGCTCTTTCAGTTATCAAGACTGGTTCAAGGCGGCATTTCCCATGAGTGTGTTCCTGATTCTCGTTGCTTGGTTTGTAGGAACCAAAATATTCTTTCCTCTGAAAAAAGAAGAACAAGTGCCGCAAATTGCCGGTGGTATGGATCGCCTGCGTGAGGAACTCAACAAATTGGGGAAAATGCGTAGCGATGAATGGAAATCGGTTGCCATCTTCATTGTAGTGCTCATTCTCTGGGCTACCGACAAGCAGCATGGCATCAACCAAACGGCCGTTGCCTTTCTGGGTGCCGTAGTTGCACTGCTGCCAGGCATTGGAGTGGTAAAATGGAACGATGTGGACATTCCGTGGCATCTGTTGCTCTTCTCCGCTGGTGCCTATACACTTGGAGCAGGTCTGGACGCAACTGGTTTGCCCGGAACACTTATCGATGCCTTGTTCAACAGCATTGGCATTACGAGCGAGACACCTTTCTGGGTTCTATACCTGATACTGACAGCAGGTATGTTGCTGTTCTCATTGGTGTTCCAATCGAAAACCATGCTCACACTCATCTTTGTGCCAATTGCCATTGGCGTGGCACAGAAGAACGGCTATCCTATCATGAGTCTTGCCTTCCCTGTTGCCATGTTGGTAGGACATGTCTATGTCCTTCCCTTCAACAGCAAGCCTGCCGCCCTACTCTACACCACCAATCAGTATAGTTGGAGCGACACGTTCAAGTTTGGCATTACCATGATGTTTATAAGCTGGCTCACCATCATTCTTTGGGGAGAAACCATCCTCAAATGGTTTGGATATACGAATGGAGTATTCTTCTAATCCTAAATGATAGTTTGTCATGATAGATATTCTTCCTAAAATTCACGACCGTAACACACTTGAATTCAAAGTCGGCTACAGAGCACCCGATGGCACTGTATACAACGACTTTGAAATGAACACGTGGATTTACATTCCTGAGACATTGGACATCAACAAGCACACCTATTTCAAGGAGAATTTCTATCGTGACATATTATCATATATACGGCTCAAGACACCTTTCTATCCACTCAACGAACTGGCTTCCACTCAATGTCTTCCCTATATACGTCTCAGTGAGGTATGCTTAAATCTCAGCAAGCATCCCACCGAGAAAGAGCAAAAGAGCTACGAGCGTGAAATAAAGATGTATGCTTCCATCTTTAAGAGTAGCATACGTGACACCATCCGCTCTGTTCTCTCAGAAAATGGCGAGGTGCGACTGACAGGATGTCGCGATGCGTTACATAGCCTCACCCATCTGTTCACCATCATCAGGTCGCTTCGTGCCGAAATGGAAGAGCGGCATACCATGACCGAAATGATGCAGTATTTCAACTATGGTGACGAATTCATATCGAATGTGGCGGAACAGCATATCTCGCGGATGGCTACATTTATGAAGACTCATGACCCTCAGAATTACGAATTATTGCTTAGTGACATCTGCCGGATTCTCGACAGCGAGCACGAATACAGGTTAAGCATGGGCTATTTGTGCGTTGAGGAAAATGCAGCAGACAACAATACAGAATTCGTTTATCATGCCGGACAATTGAAGAAATACATCGAAAGCAACCTTTATCTTCCTACTCACAAAAGGCGCAATGCTGTGTTCCTCGAGCAAGTGGTCTTTAGTTTGGCAGCAGGTTTGTCGATGGTGTTTGCCACCGTCATCTCTTTCGCCTTCCAACAAACCTACGGCAATTTCACGCTTCCATTCTTTATCGCGTTGGTCATCAGCTATATGTTCAAAGACCGCATCAAGGAATTGGTGCGCATATACTTTGCCAGACGACTTAGCAGCCGCCTTTTCGACTATAAGATAGCCATTCGTGTAGGTGAACAGGAGGTTGGCTGGTGTAAGGAGGGATTCGACTTCCTTACGCCCGAAAAGATTTCCCCGCTTGTCAGAAAGATGCGCAACCGTCACTCCCCATTGGTCATTGGCCGGGGCGTTGAAGAACAGGTGATTCAGTACCGCAAACGCATCCATCTCAACCGCAAGGCCATCAGCAAGCTCTCGCCCTACCCTCTTAGCGGCATCAACGACATCGTACGTTACAACCTGTCCGAATTCATGCGCAAGATGGACAATCCCAATGTGCCGCTTTGTGCCAACAAGGGAGACGGACAATTCACCACAACCGAAGGAAAGAAGGTGTATTATCTGAATATTATCATCCAGTTCAAATACGAGAAGACGACACGATTCCGCCGTTATCGCGTTTGCCTAAGCAGAAAAGGTATTCATACAATCAATGAATTATAGTAACTATGAAAAAGGCCCTATTCTTTATGCTGCTGATTATTTTCACGTTTACAGCATGCAACAACAATAATTCAGTAAATATTCTGATTACCAACAAGTCGACAACACCTATTTTCAACAAACAGGTATCGGTTTCGCTTGACACGGTTCGTCTTTGGCTCAATGTGGACAAAAACGACACGCTGATTCTGCTCAATGAGAAGAACCAACCCTTGCCATATAAGACAACAAAAGACTTTTCGGTGATGACCTTCAATGTTCCTGTGGTTCACCCCCAATCACAGAAAAACTTTTCCATCAACAAGCAGGCAACACATCTGTCACAAAACCTCTTTGCCTTCAGGACGAGGAAGATTGTGATTCATCTCAAATAGACAGCGTCTGCAAGAACTGTTCCGCCTCTTTCAGGGTATCAGTCTTTCCAACATCCATCAACCGTAGGTCTGTTTTCCTGTAGCCTCTCAACGGATAATTGCAACAGAACTTCAGATAGAAATCAATGATGCTGAACCTTTGGGGCATCTCGTCGAAACAAGGGAACATAAAGGGTGAAATGACATGTATTCCACTGAATGCCAATCTTTGTAGGGGTTCCACATCCAATGGTACATACGGACTTTTCACCTCCCCTGTCTCTACATTTGTCCAACCTTTCAGATTCATCTGCTCGTCAAACAACAGATAGCGTTTGGTCTTACGCTCACTTACCAACAATGTCGCATTGTTATTGCTTGACAGGTCGTAGAAAGCAGACAGGTCTACATTGCTCAGGATGTCCACATTGTGTATCAGCACAGGACTATCTGCATCGAAGAGAGGTATCGCCTTCTTGATACCTCCACCGGTTTCCAGCAGCATCTCACTTTCGTCACTGATACGAATGTCAAGTCCAAAGTTATTGTTTGCAGCCAGATAATCAATGATTTGCTGCGCAAAATGGTGCACATTCACAACCACACGTTCAAAACCGGCGTTCTTCAGTTTGATGATAACGTGCTTCAACAACGGGTCGCCGCCAACACTTACCAACGCCTTGGGCATCGTATCGGTCAGTGGCTTCAGCCGGGTGCCTAAGCCCGCAGCAAATATCATGGCTTGTTTCATATGTCAATTGAATGATGATATGGTCAATTATTGGTATACACACATGTAGAAACAAAACAGGGTGTGCTGGGAAACGACTCATTCATTGGTCTTTACAACCCTTGCTGGCAATGTCTGCACAATGTTCTGTTCACGATGGCAGATTCTCACCTCCACACCATATTTGTTGTTGATGTATTCAGCAAGATGCTGTGCCGAATAGACACTGCGATGCTGGCCTCCTGTACATCCGAAAGAGAACATGAGCGAAGTGAAACCACGCTGGATATATCTGGTCACATGGGCATCGGCCAATTTGTAGACACTATCCAAGAAAGTGAGAATCTCGCCGTCATCCTCAAGGAATCGTATCACAGGCTCGTCGAGGCCCGTCAGTTTCTTGTAAGGCTCGTATCGTCCAGGGTTGTGAGTGCTTCTACAGTCAAACACATAGCCACCTCCATTGCCGCTCTCATCTTCCGGAATGCCTTTTCGATATGAGAAGCTGAACACCTTTACCACAAGCGGGCCCTTATTATCATACTTTGAATAAGTGGCCGGGCCGTCTTGAGGATGAGCTTTATACACATTGCTGTCAGCTATTTTATATCCGTCGGCACGATTCAAGGCAGGTAGTTCCAATCGGGCGAATTGTGGCAATTCTGTCAGCTTTCTCAACATATCCGTCATATAGGGATATTGGTTGAGAAGATGCGATGTGAGTGGTGACTGACGGGAGTCTGTCTCTCCCAACAATTCACGTAGATTCTGTATGGCAGGCGGAATACTGTCAATAAAATGCTTCTTCCGTTCAAAATAGCCTCTGAAGCCATAGGCACCCAATACCTGAAGAGTACGGAAAAGCACAAACAACGACAGTTGGTCTACGAAATGCCGTTTTGAAGGAACTTCCGTGTAATTGCTTAACGACTGGTAATACTCATATATCAACTCACGGCGCAATTTGTCGGGATATTTCGCAGAAGCCTGCCACAAGAAAGATGCCAAATCGTAGTAGAACGGACCCTTCCTGCCGCCTTGGAAATCAATGAAATATGGATTTTCGTCAGCATCCAGCATGATGTTGCGCGCCTGAAAATCACGATAGAGAAAACTGTCAAATGGCTCAGCCGTCAAATCCTTGGCAAACAGGCGGAAGTTTGCCTCCAGTTTCAATTCGTGAAAGTCCAATTCTATTGGCTTCAAGAAGCAATACTTGAAATAGTTCAGGTCGAAAAGCACGCTATCGGTGTCGAATTCCGGTTGCGGATAACAGTTTTGCCAATCCAACTCACGGGCGCCTCTTATCTGTATGTTCGGCAGTTCCCGAATAGTGCGCATGAGCAGACTCTTCTCCTTCTGATTATATCTTCCTCCTGCTTCCCGACCTCCACGAATGGCATCGAAAAGAGACACGCTTCCCAAATCCTCTTGAAGATACCTCAATTCATCATCATCCACCGCGAGCACTTTCGGAACAGGCAACTGCCGCTTTGAGAAATGGTTTGCCAAATAGACAAAGGCATGATTCTCGTCGCGACTGGTTCCAATGACACCCACCACAGAATGGCCCTGTTCATCTTTTATCCGATAGTAGGCCCTGTTGCTTCCTGCGCCAGGCAGTTGCTCTACGCTCTGTGGCTCGTGTCCACACCATTTCTCGTATAATCTATATAGTCTTCTCATTGCCTTTCTCTTCTGTTTCGTTTTCTTTCTGCTCACGCCTCTTCACTATCCACAAGGCCAGCGCATGCACGCCCAGTATCAGCAACAGCATGATGCCGAGCGACATAAAAAAAGAACCGGTTAGATAATAGAGTCCTGCTCCTATGACCATAAAAGCAGCTATTTGAGATTTTCTCAGTCTAAAGTCGTTGTCAACCATGTCATGATTATTTCACAAAGACTAAACTGTCCGACACACAAATCTTTTTGTCGAAAAAAGACGGTCGTTGCCTGTCTCTGTTATTCAATGGCAAAGGTACAAAGAAGCTGATTAATATCCAAAAATAATTGAAACAAAAAAATCGGATGTCATCACGACGCCCGATTTTCAAAAACAAACTACTTAAAAACTAATCTACTAAAACAAATCAAAAAAATATCT
>CACZPU010000004.1 GCA_902783165.1 uncultured Prevotellaceae bacterium | reverse complement strand
TTGTAACACTTCTACAAAGCATCTGTAATCCTTCTACAAGAAATTCAGAACACTCTTGTAATTTTATTACAAGAATTTAGGATGTTGTTTGTAATCCTTCTACAAGAAATTCAGAATACTCTTGTAATTTGATTACAAGTATTTGGAATGTTGCTTGTAATCCTTCTACAAGAAATTCAGAACACTCTTGTAATTCGATTACAAGGGCTTGGAAAATGATTGTAATTGATGCAGACGTTGATAAGCTGTGGTAGTCTAAATAAGATTTTGACTTGTATTTCTTTTATCGATACTCGTAGAGGGTTATGTGCAGGATTTTCCATTCACCCACACCTATGCGAGCATGACGGCCCTGATGGGTTTGGTCGCCATTGTGGCGGCGAAGATATTTCATGTTTCCGTCTGTGTCGAATTCCACTTCGTCTACCGAGAGAAGTCCCAGACGTGAACCTTTGAATGTGGTGTTAGTCGCCGTTGAAGCGTTTCCTGCTTCTGCAAAACCGTCTTCGCCAAGCTGCTTCTGTTGCGATTGTTGCTTCTCTGTGGGCGTCATGAAGTCTACCACCACACCGCTACCCGCCAGCAGGTATTCGTATTGCCCCAGACGAATGAGCATTGCTCCACCTTCTGGCCAAGCGGAACCATTCGTTGCGCGTGCATCCCAAGGCAACGTGAAGTAGTGGCGACAGGTCATCACCACACCGTTGTCATGGATTGTTCGTTCCTTGTCGTTTTGGTCGAAGAGCATTCCCCATGTCTTGGCTTTTGGGAGTTGATTGACGTATGACAAATCTGAAGGTGTATTGCCATTGGCAGATGGGAATAGCTGTCGTAACAAACGATAGGCTTTGGCAACCGATTCGGTTTCTTCGTTCGTGGCTTGGTCGATGGCGAAAGGGGAGAAGCCGAGTGCCTGGTGCTCGCCGAAAACGTAGAGGGCACGCACACCGCTGTTGGAGCAACAACGGCTCTCGGGAATGAAAAGTCGGTTTCTTATCCCGTTCTTATTGCTGTTCGGTCTTGTCTTTTCGGTAGTGTTGTCCTGAGGTCGCAAAGGCATGGCATATTGCGATGCCCATTGTTTGAATCCTGTGTCGTAGATGTCTGGCGCGAGGATGTCGATATGGGGAGCCCCTGTCTTCCAGAAGTCAATGAGATGAGCCAGTGGACCTGCCGATGGATATTCTCCCGGCTTGCGTCCACGGCTATTCATGGCTGCGTTAACATAGAGTGGTATGTTGTGGATTTCGCGGGCAGCTCTGGCCAGCTGCTCCACATAACAAGCGTAATGCCACGCCATGAACTTTTCGTCGGCATAGTCGTCGGTGCCGAATATTTCTGCCCACGTGCCTTTCTTGCTGATGCCTAAGGCTTTGAGCAATGTTTGTGGAACTGGTTGATTGTAGGCTTTCTGTGCCAAAGGTGAGTGATCGCGTGCTGATTCGAGCATCCCAATCTCATTCTCTATCTGCATCATGATGACCACGTCGCGCTGTGGGTCTTTCTCGGCTATGTGGCGCATCAGAGCCGAAAATGCTTTTAGGTCGGCCTGTAGCACGTTGTCGCTGAAACACGATGCTATTTCCAATGGTTTTCCCTCGGCGGTGACGGCTCGCGGGAACCTTTTCACATTGCGCTTGAACCATGCAGGAGCATAGCACGACATGGAGTTTTTCCATGCTCCAAACCATAATGGCACCACCTTCAAACCCTGCATTTTTGCCACGTCAATGATGCGGTCGGGTAGTGTGAAGTCCATTCGTCCCTCTTCCGGTTCCAGCAATTCCCAGTAGATGGGCACTAAAACAGTGTTAAGTCCTAATTGTCTCATGCGAGGCAGCACCTCTTCTATGTCGCCGACAGACGTTGCCGCCGAGTTGCTCAATTCTCCTCCGAGAATCACATAGTTGTTTAATTGAGCGCTGGCACAGACTGTCAGCAACAGAAATAGAAATATGGTAGCTGTTCTTTTCATCGGTCTTTCGTTTTAAAGGATTTTCGTGCACTATCTAACAATGTGAAAAGATTGATTGTGCCTTTTCCTTCTGCAAAAATAATAAAAAGTTGATTGCAAGCGTGGATTGTGGGTGTTAATCTGCGTTAAAGAGTATTTTCTTGGTTTGCAAATTTGAAACACGTTCAGTTGTTTTCGAACATGGTGTCATGGCTTGACATCGTTGGAAGTCTTTTCCGTGCAGAACGAGTATTTTTAAAGAAAACAAAAAACTTTATCCATCTGTTCCATTATAATTTTTTTTGTGTACATTTGCAACGCAATTAATTCTTTTCTGAGAAATGAATAGTGCACTTTTGAAGCATATGAAAAGTGGTTTAACAAAGACAAATCGGAGTATCCCTATGGAAAACGTAAAGACGAGTGGTTTTAGAATGCTGTTTGTTGTGTTGTTGATGCTAATAGGGGTGAGGCAAGCCAGTGCCGACATCCCTTCGGTAGAAAGCTATCTTGATTTCTTGTATCAATATCTTCCAATGCCCGACAAGACTGATTATTCGCGGATTTTCTATAAGCAGAATGTGGAAATGTCGCTCAAGGCAAGGGCGGAGATGCCATGGGGAAGTAAGGTTCCTGAGCGGGAGTTCCGCCATTTTGTATTGCCCGTCAGGGTGAACAACGAGACATTGGACAATGCCCGCACTGTCTTTTACAATGAATTGAAGGACAGGGTGGGGCACTTGACGATGAAAGAAGCCATTCTTGAAGTAAATCACTGGTGTCATGAAAAGGTGACTTATCGTCCTTCCGATGCTCGCACAAGCAGTCCGTTGGCATCGTTGAAGACCGCATATGGCAGATGTGGCGAGGAAAGTACGTTTCTTGTCGCTGCTTTAAGGTCGGTTGGCATACCAGCCCGTCAGGTTTATACCCCTCGTTGGGCACACACGGATGACAATCACGCCTGGGTGGAGGCTTGGGCAGACGGCAGTTGGTATTTTCTCGGAGCTTGTGAGCCGGAGCCTGTTCTCAATTTGGGATGGTTCAACGAGAGTGCTTCGCGTGGTATGCTGATGCACACGAAGGTGTTTGGCGACTATCGTGGACCAGAAGATGTGATGAGCAAAACAGCATGCTATACGGAGATAAATGTCATCGACCACTATGCACCTACATCGAACGTGGTGGTGAAGGTGACCGACAGAGGTAAGCCAGTAGAGGCCGCAGTGGTGGAATTCAAGGTGTACAACTATGCAGAGTTCTACACGGTAGCTACTAAAGCGACCGACCGTCGCGGCATGGCATCGCTGACTGCCGGCAAGGGCGACATGGTGGTGTGGGTGTCGAAGAACGGAAGATATGGATGCCGACAGGTGTCGTTCAGAAAGAATTGCATGGTGAACATAGAACTGTCTGACGGCGAAACCATGGAGGATATGTCGAGGGATTGGGATATTGTGCCTCCTGGTATAAGTTCCAGTCCAACAGTTGTTTCGAGCGAAATGCGAAAGGAGAACAACAATCGTCTGCTCCGAGAGGATTCCATTCGTAAAGCTTATGAGCAGACCATGCCTGTTGAAGAATGGCGCGGTAACCATGCCGTGATACGTCAATTCCTTGACAAGGCCCAAAACAAGCTGATGGCTCATCAATTGCTCCGTGTTATCTCTGCCAAAGACTTGCGTGATATTCCTCTTGATGTGCTGCGCGACAATGAAGAAACAGTGACCGACACCACGGATTTGTACTGTCGCTATGTGATGAATCCGCGAGTAGAAACCGAATGGCTCACCCCCTATAAGCATTTCTTCCGTGAGAAGATGGCCTTCATCAAGAATCCGCAGCAGTTGGTGGAGTGGTGTAAGGATAATGTTCGGGTGGTGGAAGGTCGCAATCCGCAGCAATTGCGCATGCAGCCCATGAGCGTATACCTCAACCGCTATACCGACAAGTTGGGGTTGGACATCTTTTTCGTGTCGGTGGCACGCAGTCTGGGTATGCCAGCCAGAATCAATGAAGTGAACGGGAAGCTGCAGTACTACGAGCACGCCAAGTGGGTAGACGTGAGGAGCGACACCAAAACCTCTAATGAAGGCATACTTCTTCTTGACTACCAAGCCGCAGAGTACTATGACAACCCGAAATACTACATCCATTTCACTCTAAGCAGAATTGTGGACGGCCGACTCCAGCTGCTCACATATCCGGAAGAAGCCACTTGGAAGGGTGACTTTTCGCAGGGCGTGAGTCTCGATGAAGGAAAATATATGCTGACCGTAGGCACACGAATGGCTAGCGGAAAGGTTTTGGCGCATACCGAGGTGTTTGAAATCAAGGCTGGGCAGACCACCCGCTTGTCGTTCACCATGCGCGAAGACAAGGAGAGTGTGCAAGTGATTGGCTCGCTTAATGCCGAAAACTTGTATCATGACCTGTCGACCAACACCGACAAGTCCATTCTGTCGACTACGGGAAGAGGCTATTATATAATAGGTATAGTGACACCCCATCACGAACCCACGAATCACACGCTGCGTGATATTGGCTTGTGCAAGGATGTTTTCGAGAAATGGGGCAGAAAGATGATTCTGCTGGTGGACAATGAGAACAATGCCGACCTGTCGAGTTTCAAGGAGTTCCATCAACTGCCTTCCACCGTGGTGTGGGGTTGGGATATGAACGGAACTATCCAAAAAGAAATCAAGGAACAAATGAATTTGAACTCAAGTTCGCTTCCATTGTTCCTGATTTGCGACAGCTTCAACCGAGTGGTGTTCATCCAACAAGGCTATACCATTGGCATTGGTGAGCAGCTGGCGAAGGTTATAGGCAAGTTGTGACTACTTGTTGCCTACGTATTTCGTGCCATTGATGAAAACATTCTTGAAGTGGACGTTTTTTGAACCTTCGAGAATGTTGAGTCGTGGATCGGTCACACCATTGATTTTGCAGTTGGACAGATATATGTCTTGTGCCTGCTGATGGCCTGGAAGACCGTCGACATGAACAGCAAAGCGACTCTTCTGGCTCGTCACATTTTCGATGTGGATGTTGCGGAACAGCGGCAGATAGTCGCCCGTCTCGGTGCGCCAATAGCGCAGTTCGATGCCAAGAATGGCCAGGTCGCAAACACCCACTTCGATGTTGCGTGCATAGACATTCTCCACCACGCCTCCACGCTGTGGATTTGACTTGATGCGGATGATGCGTTGCAGGTGCGGACTGTCCATCTTGCAATCGGTGACCCACACGTTGCGGCAACCGCCAGTCATCTCACTTCCTATGGCAACACCTGCGTGTCCATCTTTCATGATGCTATTGCGCACAATGATATTCTCGCTGGGGATGTTCCACTTGCGGCCGTCGCCGTTCTTTCCCGACTTGATGGCGATGCAGTCGTCACCTGTGTCGAAATAGCAATCCTCAATCAGCACGTTCTTGCATGATTCCGGGTCGCATCCGTCGTTATTTCCTCCATGGCTGTTCATCTTCACCCTTCGTAGGATGATATTCTCCGACATGAGAGGATGGATAAGCCAAAATGGGGAATGGTTGAGCTCGATGTCCTCGAGAAGAATGTTTTTGCATCGATAGAAATTGATGAATTGTGGACGCATGCCATATTTCCCTTTGAACACGCGTTGCTCCATGGGCAGGTCGTTGTCGAGTGCTCGGTTGAGCAAAGTCTTCTCGTTGCCTATCGTTCCGTCGGGCAATGTGATGTTGCGAACACGGGCGGCGTTGAACCAATTGTCATGACTGGCCTGTCCGTCGAGTATTCCGGGTCCTGTCACGGCAATATTTTCCTCCTCATAAGCATAGATGAGTGGCGAGAGATTGTAGCAGTCGATTCCCTCGATTCTGGTGAGCACAACGGGAAACTGGTCGGCATCAGTGATAAACTTGAGTACAGCGCCATCGGAAAGATGCAGATTCACGTTTGATTTCATGCGTATTGGTCCGGTGAGAAATGTCCCACTGGGAACCAAAACAGTTCCGCCACCCGCCTTGGAGCATGTCTCTATGGCTGTGTTAATGGCCGAGGTAAACAGGGTTTCTGCAGGTTTCTTGTAATCGGTGATGTTGAAGGTGCGGTCGGCAAATACTGGTTGCTTGATTTCCTTCAACACTTTGTTCATTTGTTTCCAGTGTTTGTTTCCTGCGAATGTTGAAGCTACAACAATCATTGCGAGCATCAATGACATGATTCTTTTCATTTTCGTATTGTGTTTGGTTTGTTTTTTTGTCAGTTCTGCATAGGTTTATAACGGTGTCTAACCTGTAACATTGGGTTGCAAGTTCTCATTTGACGACTTGAACATGTTTCCCCAAGGATAGCTGCCTGGTTTGAGAGTGATGTCGACAGTATGTGACGAGTCTTGGTGCGTAATGGTTACGACACCAGGTGCTATTTGTTGCTTGATGCCAAAGTGATGCCATTTCAGTTCGCTTAGTATGGCGAAAGCAGTAGCCCCGCCTTCGATTACCAATATCTTCGGACATATTCGGGATATCATTTCAACAGTAGCCATTGCCATTGATTTGCGAAGGCGGATGGCATATTGTGCCCCGCCTTCGGCTTTTCGTCCAATGGTGATAATCATGGCGTGAGCTTCAGAATAAGTTTCTTGCATAACAGGAAACCACTGTTCTACGGGACTTTGGCCATGGAAGACATCTTCGGGCATCTTTTCGACAGGTATGCCTAAGTTGAGTGGCTTGCTGAGCGTGCTGCCACAAACAATAAGACATGGTTTGCTCAACGAACTGCCGTGACACAATTCAGTGGCAATGCTCTCTTCCCAACGTCCTTTTTCGCCTTCTTGATGCTCTCTGATTGTTTTCAATATCAATGCTTCAAAGAAATCTGCGCCACCAGCCAACATCACGTCTTGTGATGCTTTAGACAGTTGATGGCCGATATCGCTTTGTGAAACCGCATCGGCAAGATAGATTCCCGACTCTTCCATCTGCTTGTGGAGTGGGAGGGAGATGCACGCATTCTTGTTTGTCTTCGCATGGTGACAAAGCAAGTCTACCACGTTGGAAGTGGTGGCTGGGAATTCGGGATCGGTATTGAAGATGGTCTTTTCCAATGGTACACCATCAATAGAATAGATGCCATTCTCCACAATACGATTCTTGGAGGGATTCTGGGCTAGCAACATGGCCTTTCTACAGCCGAGTTTGTCCATGAAGGCCTTGAGTTCTACCAGGATATGTCCGCGAAGAACAGAATCGGTTTTCTTGTATAGACAGATGTCGAGCGTGGGAAAATGTTTCTGCAAATCCGAAATCTGACTTGCAATATGCTCTGTGTTGATTTCTGCTTGTTGTGCTGACACAGAACGGTTGTCGGTTGCAACGACCAACACATCGGGGTAAGCAGACAGCAGGTGCGGCAAGGAAGTATGTGAATGATAAATGATCATTTCAACATGCATATGGTGGCACCATGCAATGCCCGCCATCTCTGCTGCACCTGTCAGGTCGTCTGCTATTACTATAATCATTTCTTACGGTTGATAGCCATTTTTGTAGCATAGTCGATAGCCAGCAACAGCCCTTCAGCGCTTGCAATACCCTTGCCTGCTACATCGAAGGCTGTTCCGTGATCGACACTTACGCGTATGATGGGAAGGCCAAGCGTGATGTTTACTCCCTTAGAAGCTTCCATCCTACCAGTTTCTCTGTTCCACTGGAATCCCACTACTTTGAAAGGTATATGTCCCTGGTCGTGATACATGGCCACCACACCGTCGAACTTTCCACATCGTGCTTTGGCAAAGAGAGAGTCGGGCGAAACAGGACCTTCAACATTGAATCCTCTTGCCTTCAGCTCTTCCACAGCGGGCGAAATCTCTTTTTCCTCTTCCCAACCGAAAAGGCCGCCATCGCTTGCATGCGGGTTGAGGCCTGCAATACCAATATGCGGATGCTCTATACCGAACTGATGGCAAGCGTCGTCAATAAGTTCGGTCACTTCGATGATTCTTGGTTTCTTCACTCTGTCGCATGCTTCGCGCAATGATACATGAGTGGACACATGGATGACGCGCAGAAATTCGTCGGCCAGTAGCATGGCGTATTTCTTCGTATTAGTAAAATGGGCATATATTTCGGTATGACCGTCGAAGTTATGGCCAGCCTTATGAAGAGCTTCCTTGTTAAGCGGCGCGGTGACAGTAGCATCGACATCGCCCGACATAGCCAATTCGATGGCTTTCACGACACTTACGAATGCTGCATTTCCGCATTGAGGCTGCACCTCCCCTTGTTTGAAAGTGCTCATGTCAACACAATGTAAATCGTATACATCGATGGTTCCAAGTTCGAACAAAGCATCCTTCACATCATTGATGGCATGTACTTTGAGGCCGGCATTCATCTGAGAAACCGCCAATTCAATAATGGCTGCATCGCCAGAAACAAGTGGGCGGCATTTTTGGTAAGTATCCTCCCTGGACAATGCTTTGACGATAATTTCGGGTCCGATACCTGCAGGGTCGCCCATGGTAATGGCCAATATAGGCTTGGTTGTTGTGTTCATATTCCCTCTTGTCAAATTAATAAAGGCTATTGTAAATGTCTCTTGCGTCTTCTTCTGTCACCACTCTTGGGTTGTTCTTCAACAAGCGTTGGACATTCATGGCTGCTTTGGCCATGCTGTCAACGGCACTTTGAGGAATTCCAATCTCTGTAAGTGATGTCGGAATACCGCAATCTTTGCTCAGTTGTGTGATGAATTCCACACCTCGTTGTGCTGTTTCGTCAGCGTCATTACCAGCTTCTACACCACACGCAATGGCCACTTCTGCATAGCGTTCAACACATGCTATACGGTTGAACTTCATGACTGACGGCAGTAGAATGGCATTGCTCAACCCATGTGAAATGTGGAAAGCTCCGCCAAGCGGATAGGAGAGGGCATGCACGGCAGCTGTATTGACGGGACCTAAACACATTCCTCCATACATGCTACCCAGTGAGAGCGCCTCACGAGCTTCCACATCTTTTCCGTCTTTTACTGCACGGAGCAGGTTGTTTGCAATCAGTTGGATACCTTTCAATGCATAGACGTCAATCAGTGGATGTGCAAACTTATTAGTGTAGGCCTCTATGCAGTGCGTGAGAGCATCCATTCCCGTTTCGGCTGTAATTTTCGACGGTACACTCCATGTGAGTTGTGGGTCGATATATGCAGCATCTGCCATCAGAAATGGACTAACAACACCTTTCTTTAATGCATCACGCTCATCGAGGAGAATGGCATTTGGCGAGACTTCGCTTCCTGTGCCGGATGTGGTAGGTATGCAGGCGAACCATACGCCACGCCTTTTGACAAGGCCAGTGCCAAACAGGTCTTCAATTTGTTGGTCGCTATAAAGTATGGTTGCCACCAATTTGCACAGGTCGAGAACGCTTCCACCGCCCACGCCGATGATACTGTCGGCGTTGAACGAACGAGCTTTCTCGAGAATGTTTTTGAAGTCGTTGATTGTGGGTTCGGCTGTGATATTGTCGAAATACTCTATTTCTACATTTCCTTTGCGAAGAGTTTCTTCTGTCTGTTTCATCATGGGACGAATGACTGGGGCAGTAAGGATGAACAAGCGTTTCTTGTCCATGCCCAGAAAGTCGTCACAAAACTGCTTCAGACATCCAGTGCCAAATTGTATTTTGCCTGGTTGAAGTAAGGTGATTGGTTTCATTTTGATGCTTCTTTAGACTTTTTCTTTTCTTCCAAATAACCATAAACGGTTAATTCCTTGTCTGCCAATGGAGTCTTGAAGAACAGACTTGCCACATAGCCAACAATCAAAACAATCAGGTGGCTGTAAACACCTAACATATATTTATGGTGTGTGAAGTTCATGCTTCCTAAATCGAGCAACAACTGCTTTTCTCCTCCGGCAGTTTCAAACTTGCTTGATGTCAGTACGGCATAGGCAGTGAACAGCACAGCGGCAGCAATGCCGATATACAAGCCTTGCCAGTTGGCACGGCGCGAGAACAAGCCAAGAAGGAAGATGCCGACAATGCCCGCAGAAACGATAGCGTAGAGTCCGAACAGTGTTCCCAGTACTCCTTCACCGCCCCAAGAAACATAAATGAGTGCGATGAATATGCTCAGTATACCGATGACGAGCACCGAGATTCTGCCTACGCGAAGCTTTTGCTTGTCTGTGACACCTTTCTTGAATCTGCCGTAATAGTCTTCTACAATGATGGCAGAGATGCAGTTTACATCACTATCAATACTGGATATAGCACCGGCAGCCAGCGCTGCGATGATTAAACCTGTGATGCCGACAGGCAGTTCGGTAGCAATGAAGAATGGGAATACCTCATCACTCTTGATACCTTCGGGCAGGGCACCGCTGTTGATGTGATAGTAAACAAAGAGACAGGTTCCCACAAACATGAACAATGCCCATGCTGGAACGCTCATCAAGACGCCCATATAGGAAGCCTTCTTGGCACTTTTGTCGTCTTTGGCAGTGAGATAGCGCTGTACGATACTTTGGTCGGTACCGTATTTTTGCACAGCATAAAAAATTCCATTCAGCACAAGGACGATGAATGTCATTTGCGTCAAATCCCAGTCATAAGGACCAAAGTCAATCTTGTTGTATTCTTTGGCCACACTGAAAATGGTAGAAGGACCTCCGTCAGTGAGATAGAACAACATTCCGACTGTAAGCACTCCACCCAGGATGAGCAGGAATCCCTGTACGACATCCATCCATATGATGGCCTCCATACCTCCGAGATAGGTGAGAATGATGACAATGATGCCAATAAAGACAATGATGTATACAATATCGATACCAGTAAATGTAGCCATAGCTATGCCCATCAGGTAGAGAATGGTGCCCATCTTTGAGAAATGCTCCAGCACGAATGCCAGCGAACTGTACAATCGGGCGAATGCTCCGAAACGACGCTCGAAGTATTCGTAGGTGCTCAGACGGATTACTTTGCGGAACAAGGGGACTATAAACCACACCATACCCAAGAGGACTATGGGAACCATGAGTCCTTGAACCAATAGAATCCAGTTGCCTGAGTAGGCGGCACCTGGATAGGCAAGGAAGGTGACACTGCTGATGATTGTTGCAAACATTGACATGCCCACAGCCCAAGCCGGCACGTTACCGTTGGCAGCATAATAGGCTTCTGTAGAGTTTTGCTTACGCGAGAAATAAACACCTACGCCTACCGCCATGATTAGCGATATCACAACGATAAGCATATCAATCCAGTGAATTGAACTCTGTATCATACAATTAGTTATATGTTGTGTTGAATGAAATTGTTAATCGTCTTGTTATTCGTAGAAGACATCCTGAACGTTGAGCCAAATGAAGTGAACTTGTTAACAACAATATTGCTCAATAACAGGCTTTGCTTCTTGGCGGATGCGGTCGGCAACCTCTGGTTTCAGTTCGGTAAGCGGTGCTAGCATGTATTCCTCGCATAAGCCGACCATTTTCATTATCACTTTCAGTCCGGCAAGAGATTCGCCCAAAGTGAGGCCTACGGTATTGATTTTGCCAATCTCTATTGTAAGGTCTTGTAAGCGCTCGGCTTCTGCTTCGTTGCCGGCAATACCTGCAAGATAGAGGTCTTGATACATTTTTGGCAGATAATTTCCAACACTGGGAACAATGCCATCAGCACCGTTCTTCAATGACACGGCAGAGTTGGCTGCGCATCCGCAGAAATAACTGAAATCTTCGCGCTCGGCAAACATCTTCAGGGCTTCCACAAGACGTGGAATGTTGTTCTCCGAGTCTTTCAATCCTACAATGTTCGGGTGATGGCTCAACCTTTCAATAACATCGAGTGGAATACTCATGTGCGTGGTGATGGTGATATTGTAGAGCATCAATGGGATGCTGAGGAAATTGGCCAGGTTTGTGTAATATGCCTCCATCTGCTCTGGTGTGAGTGTATAATAGCTAGGTAAGGTGGCGGCTATCACATCAACACCTGCTTTGATGTATTCTGCAGCAGCTTTCATTTGCTCTTCAATGCAGTTGCCTCCCAAACCGGCATAGATGGTGACGCGTCCTGCAGCAGCTTCTTTTGCAGCAGCAATCATCATAGCTCCCTGCCGGGTGCTGACGGAGTTGCCTTCTCCTGTTGTGCCCATGATGAGCGGCGACACCTGATGGCGTGCAAAATTATCCACTATTCTCTTTACTGCTTCAGTGTCGATTTCCCCTTCTTTTGTGATAGGGGTTACCATGGGAACAACAACACCATGGTATTTTTTTTCATTTTTCATTTCAGTGATTTGTTTTAGTTGATAGTTTCTTCTTATAACGTTTTTATAGCCCTTTTGTAATCTAAAATAAGTAATGTTAAGGGCAATGATATATAATCGCTTGCAAAGTTAACCATTTTTTTCTTTATTCCTAAAATCCGCAGATATTTTTTCGAGTGTCTGATTTAGCCCTTGCTTGTGACGATTCTGTCTGACTCTGGGCTTAGAAACG
>CACZPU010000003.1 GCA_902783165.1 uncultured Prevotellaceae bacterium | reverse complement strand
TATACCCAATGGTGGCACAAGGTATGAAGGAGGCCTAAGAACACTCAAAGACAGATGAAAAGAAGTACGCAGCCAAGGCGTCAGAAAAAACTTTCTTCAAATAAGCGATTCATATAACGCCAATCCCCGCATCCAAATCCACAGGATGTGGGGATTGGCATTAGTGGGGCGTGGAAGTCTTCTATATTGTTGTTTCACAATTCCAAGATATCAACCACTTCTGTTACAGTGGCGTTTCTTTTATTCGTATGGAGGATTATTAGGTGGTAACAGTTATACGTTTTTTATAAAAAAGTTTACATTTGAAAATACAAAACATAAATAAAAGATTATTTATTTTGTTATTTCCCTCATTTGTACTATCTTTGCAATAGTTAATAGAAAATCTGAAACTTTCAAGGGTTATATGAGTCTTGGAGGATTCCTTTGCGAGGAATAAAAAGATTTTCAGAATTGTCCCCATAATTCGAAAAGGAAATCATCACAAAAATAATAATTATAGCAAAAAAGACAATGAAAAAGACAATCTTTATCATGATGTTTACAACCATCGCCATGTGCTGTTGGGCCGTAAACGACAACAAAGCTAATAAATTGAAAGTGAAACTTGATATCGTTGATTTTGGTGACACGGTGGTGGTATATCATGATGGTAATAGGCAATGGTTTTTTGGAAAAGACGGAAAGTTTGAGTTCGAGGTAGTGGTAGACACCATATATGAGGCCATATTGTATCAGCCAAAGCTAGATCGTGGTGATTTGGACGATTTGCTTTATTTCCGAGTACCGTTTGTGGGTGGTGAGGAGATGCGTCTTTTGATGACCAACCGTGAACGTTACGATGTTGAAGGAACGGGATTTTATGCCGACTATCACAAGGTGGACTTGTTTAATGAGAATGCAGCCAAAGAGAGCGGAGAGAATGCAACCACATATCGCGAAATGTGTAGCGACAGCACGATAAACAAGGAATCGCGCAATAAGTTTTACAATGAGGTGTACGAGCCCAGCTATGACCGCTATCAGTTGGCATTAGTCGATTACATCAAGACGCATCCTTCTCAAGAAGCTGCTGTATTCCTGCTGAAAAATATCTCGAGTATTGATAAGGTGAAGGAAACTTTTACCTTATTCGATGCCTCTGTCCGCGAGGGACGGATGAAATACATCTATGACAAATTGGTGAAGGATGCGGAAGGCCAGAAGAAGGCCGAAGAAGAGAAAAAGGAGGCAGCCAAGAAACAAACTGCAGGTTTAGTGGCTCCTGCTTTTATGCTGAATGACATCAACGGCAAACCGCTCTCACTCTCATCGCTGCGGGGTAAGTATGTCGTACTGGACTTCTGGGGCTCATGGTGTATTTGGTGTATCAAGGGGTTCCCACAAATGAAGGAATACTACGCCAAATATTCTGGCAAGTTTGAGATTCTTGGTGTTGACTGCAACGATACCGACGAGAAATGGAGGGCAGCAGTGAAGAAGCATGATTTGCCTTGGCTGCATGTCTTCTGTCCGAAAGAATCAACACTTCTTGAGGACTATGGCGTGGTTAATTTCCCCACAAAGATTATCATTGGTCCCGATGGTAAGATTGTTAAATCGATAGTGGGTGAGGCTCCTTCGTTCTATACCTTGCTCGATGAACTCTTTGGCAAAACAGAATAATGAGGATTGGAATAGGTTTGAAGTGAACCTTTAAGTCGTATCCGTCTTTTAGGTATCACTTCAAATTTGTCCCTGTGATTCTGATTGAAAACAGTAAATAGTTTATTCTTATAACCTTGTCAATTTATGAAGGTCGGAAGATGCTTTGTAGGTTCCTGTGTGGAATAAATGCGAGCAAAGTGTTGGCGGACAACAAGAAATGACGGCGCAGGTTATTTTGTCTTTCTATGCATAGTGAAAGCAGTCGTCCCACATGACGACGGCAAGATGATGCATAGCACATAGTTTAGCAATTACAAATAAACAAAATAAACTGCAAACAACAGTCTTGGGTATGAACTGTCAAACGATGAAAGATATTATTCGGCTGTTTACTGATTTTTCGACAAGAGGCTTGCGTGGCGTCACTAAAGGCACGTTTGGCATTTTCTGAGGGATTCGTTTTGTGTTTCAGATAATAATTGGTAATTTTGCACCATGAAAGAGCATGGAGGCAATACAATCGGACTATGCCCGTGTGTATGGTCGCGGTTATCCGACAAAGGAGCCTGTCTGGTGTGGATGTTTGCATTGGGCATGGCATGCATATGGATTGCCGACCCGCGTGGTGCTGGTGACAAGCCTTACGATGCTGCCTGGCAAGAGTTGGCAGTGGATGTCTCGTTGTTGGTGGCATTGCTCATGCTGCTGCCCCGCAAGGTGGCGTTATGGGTAAAGAGGATGGTATATGTGTTGGCATATGGTGTAGCCTTGGTCGACATTTTCTGTCTTGAGAAATTTGAGAGCACACTCACGCCCACGATGCTACTGTTGTTGGGTGAGACCAACAGCAGTGAGGCCGGTGAGTTTCTTAGTTCGTATGTCACAGCCGATGTGCTTTTCTCAGAAGTAGGATGGATTCTCCTTTTATTGTTGTTACATGCAACATGGGCTATCGTCAGAAGAGTTTTTCTCAAAAGACAAAAAAGGGGGAACGGCTATCAAACTGACACCAAGAACAACTTTGCCAAGGCCACGGGCCCTGTTTCTGGAAAGTCTCGTTCCAACGGCGCATGGGTCGGTTGGTGCATAGCCGTGTTGTGGGCGGCTATCATGGTGTGGTGCGCCATTTCCAGCTGGGATAACAAAGCTGCCTACAGCCGTTTGATGAGTTGCGACAACATAGGTGATGTTGAGCACGAATTAACGGAAAAGAAACGTGTGGTGATGTATTTGCCTGTCTACAGGTTGGCTTTCAGCATCCGTGCCAACCAGTTGGCATCCCGCCAGGTGTCGCAACTGTCTGCTGTGTGCGAGGAGGTTGAAAAGAATAAAGGAACGGGAAACGGTTCGTTGATTAACGGATGCGATTATCTGTCGCCCAATATTGTGCTGATAATTGGTGAGAGTTTCAACCGCCATCATGCGCAACTCTATGGTTCTGAAAAAGAGAACACGCCAAGGCAAGTGGCCCGCGCACAGAAAGATGAGTTGGTGGCATACAGTGATGTGGTGGCACCATGGAATCTTACAAGCTATGTGTTCAAGCATATTTTCTCGCTTTATTCCGTGGGCGACAAAGGCGAGTGGTGCGACTATCCGCTCTTTCCACAGCTGTTCCGCAATGCAGGCTATCATGTAACGTTCCTAACCAACCAGTTTCTGCCACAAGCCAAAGAGGCTGTCTACGACTTCAGCGGAGGTTTTTTCTTGAACAATCCCAAACTGAGCCAATGGATGTTTGACACCCGCAACACACGTCTCTACTACTTCGATGAGGGGTTACTCGACGAGTATGACAGACTGAAGAGCGAAGAGACCGCACACAACTTGACCATCTTCCACCTAAAAGGTATGCATGTGGACTATCGAACACGATGCCCTAAGTCGAAGATGAAATTCACACGCGACGACTATTCCCGTCCGGGATTCAATGAACGGGAGCGACAGGTAATGGCCTACTATGACAACGCCATCCTATACAACGACTCGATTGTTGATCAGATTATCCATCGGTTTGAAGACAGAGATGCTGTGGTCATCTATGTGCCCGACCATGGCGAAGAGGTTTATGAAGGCAGTGTGCATTTCTTTGGGCGAATGCACTCGACGGAGATAACGGCTCGGCTGGCCCATGCAGAATTTGATATACCGTTCTGGATTTATTGCTCTCCAACATACCGGGAGAAGCACCCCGAGGTGTGGCAGAAAATAGTGGCCAGCAAGGACCGTCGATATATGACCGATGCACTGCCCCATCTGCTGCTTTACTTGGCCGGCATCCATACAGAGCTGTATAAGGAGAGCCAGAATGTGTTGGACGACCATTATGATGAGCATCGGCCAAGGGTGTTGAAGCATGAGGTTGACTATGATGTCGTATTGAACCATGCTAAAATGAAACAACTATAGCGGAAGGATATTGGAATTATAAAAGATAAAGCATGAAGCGTGAAGAATCACAGGCACTGAGAGGTTTTGCTATATTGGGGATTGTCTTGCACAACTATTGCCATTTTCTGAACTTTGCGGTGAAAGAGAACGAGTATATTTTCTATGGCGATCGTCCGCGGCAATTCTGGGATATGCTGATGTCGATGGACAGTCAGCTTTTTGTGCATGTGTTTTCTTTCTTGGGGCACTATGGTGTTCCGGTCTTTCTGTTCGTCAGTGGTTTTGGCCTTGTGATGAAATACGAAAAAGACGATATTTGCTACAATCCTTTCAGGTGGATGGGCTATCACTATTTGAAGTTGCTGCGCCTGATGATAATAGGATATGTGGTGTTTATTGCAGTGTACTCCTCGCGCCATCCTGCCGAGGTGACTTCCGCATTCTCTTGGGACAAGGTGGTGGCGCAGCTCACTATGGTGATAAATTTTGTATTCAAGCAACCCGACAAAGCCATTCTGCCAGGTCCCTATTGGTTCTTCGGTTTGATGGTTCAGCTCTATGCTCTGTATATTCTTGTGGTCAGACGTTGGCGAAGTTGGAAATGTGTGTGCCTGCTCATTGTGCTTAGTTGGTTGTTACAGATGGCAGCCATGTATTGTTATACCACCAGTCCACGCTTGTTGAATTACATACGTTATAATTTTGTGGGTGGTGTGTTGCCATTCTGCTTGGGAGTGCTCTATGCCCGATATGGAAGAGATTTGAGAAAGATGCACTATCTGTTGGTGGTGATTGTCTCGGCAGTCGCCGTGTTGGTGGGCAGCCTGTGGTTCCATACCTGGCTATGGGTGCCTTTGTTTGTAGTGGCAGGTGCATTGGCCACTGTGAAACTGCTGCCCTCATGGGCGTTGGGGGCCTCCGCATGGATGGGTGGTGTATCGGCAGCTTTGTTCGTGATGCATCCTGTTGTTCGTGAGGTGGTGATAGCTCATTACCGTAAGGTGGACGTAGGTTATGGAATTGCAATCTATTTGTTGGCGGCCGTAGCGTTGGCTCTATTGTTGCAATATGTTTTGAAGATGATACCCCAAGCTAAGTTGAAGAGATGAAAGCAATAGATCTATCCGATTTCAGCCGCTATCGTTCTGCCCTAATGGGTGCAGCTATGCTGTTTGTGATGTTCTTCCATGTGAGCATGCCCAAAAGCGAGTTGATGTATGGTGTGGTTCGTTGCGGAAACATCGGTGTTGACATGTTTCTCTTCCTCAGTGGTATAGGGCTTTGGTTTTCTTGGACCAAGACGCCCTCTCTTCGCTACTTTTATTGGCGTCGCTATATACGAATCTATCCGGCATGGATTATTGTGGCAGCCTGTTTCTATGTGCAGAATTATCTGGAATTCGGTGCGAAGAGCTATAGTAGGACTATTCCGGATTTGTTGGCGAATATCCTTGTAAACTGGAGTTTTTGGCGTGTTGATGACCTCACCTTCTGGTTTATTCCAGCCATTATGATGATGTATACATTTGCACCTTTTTATATGAGGTTGATACATCGTTACCCCTCGTTTCGCTGGATGCCTGTGTTGTTTATGGTATGGGCGGTGATGGTGCAGTATTATCCACCAGTACATGTGAGTGTGGGGCATGTGGAGATTTTTTGGAGTCGCATACCTATTTTCCTGTTGGGTATCAACTGCGGTGAGTGGGTGAAGAATGGTTTCCAAATGGAACGACAAGCCATATGGTTGGTATTGCTTCTGTTTGTGATGAGTTTCGCCATGTGTATTGAGTTCGAGAACCATTGGCGTGGTCATTTCCCGTTGTTTATGGAGCGCATGGTTTATATTCCCTGCAGCATCACGGGTATGATATTGCTGTGCCGGCTGTTCGACTATCTTCCTGCTTGGCTGTTGGGCTGTCTGGTATTTGTGGGCGGCATCAGTCTGGAGTTGTATCTCGTGCATATACAGTTCGTACTAAGGTATATCTGTCCTCTGCATTTGGGCTATTGCCTCACTGTGCTGTTGATGATTACCATCAGTCTGCCGTTGGCGTGGTTGCTCAGTAAGTTTGTGGATTTGGTTGTCAAATGGTTACCTAAAGAAATATAATGATGGCAAGTATAGGAAATATATTGAAATTGATAAGGCCGAAACAATGGCTAAAGAACATCTTTGTCTGTGTGCCGATGTTTTTCGGAGGCAGCCTGTTTGACATGGCTGACATCACTGCAACGGTAGTTACATTTTTTGCTTTCTGCTTTGTGGCGTCATCGGTCTATTGTTTCAACGATATTATAGACGTGGAAGCCGACCGTCGTCATCCGGTGAAATGCAAGAGAGCCATTGCCTCGGGCGCCATCACGGTGCCTCAAGCTTACGTCATCATGGTGGTGATGTTTCTGCTCTCGTTGTCGTTGTTGCTGTTGTTGAGAGTAAACAGATGGGAGACCATGATGGTTATTCTTGCCTATTACATTCTCAATCTGGGTTATTGTGCCCGGTTAAAGCAATATGCGGTGTTGGATGTCTGTATCATCGCATTTGGCTTTGTGCTGCGTTTGCTGGCAGGCGGCTTGGCCACAGAGGTTGCACTGAGCAAATGGATTGTCCTGATGACGTTCCTTATCACCCTGTTTATGTCGTTTGCCAAGCGGCGCGACGATGTGTTACGTATGAATGAGACAGGTGAGGCTCCACGTGCAAACACCATCCGCTATAATCTGACGTTCATCAACCAGGCCATTACTATCACCGCCTCTGTGACATTAGTATGCTACATCATGTATACAGTGTCGCCAGAGGTGACAGGGCGTGCCAATTCCGACTATCTGTATCTTACATCGGTGTTTGTTCTGCTTGGTATGTTGCGATATATACAGATTGCTGTTGTGGATGAAAAGAGCGGCGACCCGACCAAAGTGATGCTCCGTGACCGTTTCATGCAACTTGTTGTCTTCTTGTGGGCATTGTCGTTCTTGATTATTCTTTACATTTTGTAGTTATGAAGGTTTATGCATTCGATTTCGACGGAACGCTTACCAAGCGTGATTCGTTTATAGAATTCTTGTTGTTCGTAAAGGGATGGAAGGATTTTGTGTTGTGCTTCTTGCGCTACTCACCCCTTTTGGTCCTTATGAAGTTGCATTTATATTCCAACGGGAAGACAAAGGAGAGAATATTTTCCCACTGTTTCAAGGACATGCCGTTTGATACGTTTAAAACCTATTGTCACCGTTTTGCTATGGAAAACAGTTCCTTCTTGCGACCATCGGGTGTGCTTAAGGTTCATGAAGCCAAACAGGAGGGTTCCGAGGTGCTGATAGTTAGTGCAAGTGTTGACAATTGGGTGCAGCCTTTTTTCCCGGGAGTCAAAGTGCTGGGCACACAGGTGGAAGTTATAAATGGTGTGCTGACCGGTCGTTTTCTTACTCCAAATTGCTATGGCATGGAAAAAGTGCGACGCATACAGGCTCTTTATCCAAATCGTAAAGACTATGAATTGGTAGCTTTCGGTGACAGTTATGGCGATGCCTGTCTACTTGATTATGCTGATGAAGCTTATTATAAACCGTTCCGCAAATGAAGAAAATACTAGATATATTCCGCATCAGGCGTGAGGAAAGGGTGGTGTCGCTGCTCGCTTTCCTGTTGCTTTTAGTGCTTACTGTGATTTTTTTGTGTTCGTATTATCAGCAGTTTACACCGATTAGCGGCAATAGTTGGCAGGTTTTTTCAAGAAAATTCTGTATCTCCGGCTTCGACCCTATCACTTATCAGGTGATAACCGATTGGGAAACGCGTTACAATGTCTATCGCCATCCTTTGTTGGCATTCATGATGTTCCCGCCTTATTTGCTCAACCAAGCATTGATGGCAGTCACTGGCATCAACTGCGCTATTTTTATTGTTGCTGCCATTACTTTGTTCTGTAGTTTCTATTCCTTCGTTTTCATGTACAGGATATGTCGCGAGGTGATAGGGATTAGCCATGTGGATGCAGCTTTGATGTCGTTCTTGTTGTTTGGGTTTGCCTATGTGATGCTTTCTGCCATCGTTCCCGACCATTTCATCTTTTCCATGTTTATGCTTTTGTTGGTGAGCTATCTGGCAGGGAGAAAAATCAAGCATAACAGGCATTTTACCATTCTTCAAACCATATTGCTTTTTGTCTTTACAGCCGGCATTTCGCTTAACAATGGCATCAAGGTGTTTATAGCCATGTTATTTACCAACGGGAAGCGTTTCTTCCGTCCGAAATATCTTGTGTTTGCTGTGGCCGTACCCGCAGCGTTGATGTGGGCATTTGCCCGATGGGAGTACAGGGTGTTTGTCTGGCCCGATGAAATGGCTCGCAAGGCTCAGAAAAAGCAGTTGGCAGAAGAGAAGAAAAAGAGAGATTTTCAGGCTTTTGCCGACACATCGGGTATCAAGGACAGCGTTGCATTAAAGAAGGCTTTCAAAGCCGACCAAGGCCGGAGAATGTGGGCAAAATACTATTCCGATCATCAGAAACCTTGGAACAAGCATGCAGGTAAGCCCCTTGGAAAGGGCGAGTTCATGCGCTGGACAGATATCAGCACATCGCGTTCGGCCTCCATCGTGGAGAATCTTTTTGGCGAGTCGGCCCAACTTCACAGTGATTATCTGCTGAAGGACACGTTGCGGAGCAGACCGGTTATCGTGAAATATCGATGGGTGGTTAACTATGTGGTGGAGGCAGTTATTGTTCTGCTGTTCATAGGCGGCATCATCGTAGGGTGGAGGAGCAGATTCCTTTGGCTGTTGCTCTCGTGCTTTGCGGTTGACATGGGTTTGCATATCGGCTTGGGCTTTGGTATCAATGAGGTGTACATCATGGCTGCTCACTGGATGTATGTCGTTCCGTTGTGTGTGGCATGGCTGTTCACAACCACCCACGAGCGCTTGATTGTGGCGCTTCGGGTTCTGGTTGGTGTGCTCATTGCCTGGCTTTGGATATACAATGGTGTCCTTCTCATTTCATATCTGGCATGAAACCACGTTTTTTAGACATATTCAGGACCTGGCGCAAGGAGCATAAGACACCTGTGTTTGGCATCTTCAAAATCAAACGTGAAGAGCGGTTGCCTGCTGTAGTGGCCCTGCTGGTATTCGTCATTCTGAATGCTTTGCTCATTTATAAATATTATGGTCTGTTCACCAGAGGCGGCAAGGTGGGCTTTTGGAGTTTGTTCTGGGATCATTTTCGGGTGTCGGGATTTGACTCCTATACTTATATCACTTTGTCCAATTGGGATGTTTATTATGAAGTGTACCGCCATCCGCTTTTGGCAATTCTGATGTATCCTTTCTACACAGTGAACCATTGGATTCTTGTTCAGACAGAATACAATAATGCCATCTTCATTGTGGCGGCCATATTGGTGTTTTGTGCCTTTTATTCGTTTGTTTTCTTCTATCGCATTTTGCATGAGGTGATAGGATTGGGGCGCATGGATGCCACATTGTTGTCGTCCATGTTCTTTTCTTTTGCCTATATCATGCTCACGGTGATGGTTCCCGACCATTTCTGCCTTTCCTTGTTCCTCCTGACCATGGCACTTTATATCTCTGGAACAAAAATGAACAAAGGGCGAAAGATGAAGACGTGGCAGACATTTGTGCTCTTTTTCTTTACCGCCGGCGTTACTTTGAGTAATGGAGTGAAGATATGGTTGGCGCAATGGTTTGCCAATGGCCGTGACTTTTTTCGTCTACGAAATATCTTGATAGGTGTTGTGGCACCCGCCCTTCTGCTCATGGCCATTAGCATATATCAAGACAACACTTATGTGAAACCCATGCTTGAGAGAGGTGAGCAGGTACAGCTGGCCAAGGAGAAGAAAGACTCCTTGTTTGCCAAGAAGTCACACGCTCGTTTGGAGGCTTTCAAAAAGAAGACCGGCGAGAAAATTGGTGACAAGGGTTTCCTCAAATGGACCGATGTTTCCACGTCTCGTTGCAAATCAATCGTGGAGAATCTTTTTGGCGAGTCCATACAACTGCACGACCGTTATCTGTTACGCGACATCCACTACGGGCGTCCTGTCTTTGTGACATACTCCCATTGGTATAATTATCTGGTTGAGGCGCTGCTGGTGATATTGTTCTTATGGGGTGTATACCTTGGTCGTCAGCACCGTTTTTTGTGGCTGTGCCTTTCATGGCTCGTCATCGACATGAGCATTCATGTGCTGCTTGGGTTTGGATTGAACGAGGTGTACATCATGACTGCCCACTGGGCTTTTGTCTTGCCTATTGCCATGTCTTATGTGTTGAAGTTTTGGCAGGGCTGGCGCCTCATATCTTTGCGCTTGCTTTATTTGCTGATCACATTATATTTGTTTATATATAATGGGAGCCTGATTGTTGAATATATGACTAAAACCATCACAAAATGAAAGTATCTGTTTTAGTACCTGTTTATGGTGTTGAGAAATATATAGCACGTTGTGCGGAGTCGCTTTTCGGGCAGACATTCAAGGATATTGAGTATATTTTTGTTGACGATTGTACTCGCGACCGCAGTATGGAAGTGTTGCAAGAAGTGCTCGACCGCTATCCCGAGCGCAAGGAGCATGTTTGGATTATCAAGCAAGAGCACAACAGAGGCGTGGGTGCAGCACGGCAGAGAGGCCTTGATGAGGCTAAAACTCCTTATGTAATGTTTGTCGACAGCGACGACTATATGCCTGTTGATGCTGTGGAGAAACTATATAACAGAATAGTGGAAACCGATACGGATATAGTAGATGGAAGCTATCAAGAGGTTTCTCACGACAAGGTTTTACGCACTGTCCATCCTGTTACATATGGTTCGATTGCTTACGTGAAAATCCTATTGTGTCATAATATTCTTTCCAATCAGATTTGGGGCCGTCTATATAAGCGTTCTTTGTTTACCGGGGCACATTTTTCGTTTGCTGAAGGGGTTGACTATGGTGAAGATTTCTATATGGTTACTAGATTGTTGGCCAATGGCTCACGCAGTTGGATAAATGATGTAGTTTATTGTTATCGCAATGACAACAATTCGTCGTACACAAACAATCTGTCGGAAAAGAATGTGCTGTCTGGACTGAAATCGTGCTATGAAGTCAGCGATTACTTCTTGACTGAAGTCGTTGGTCTCGATTACATCTTTACACTCAATTTCAATATGATTCACGGTCTTCGTCTGGCACGTGAAAACGGATTGGACATGAACAGTATCAAATGGTTTTATAGCAGTTACCAGCCAGACCATTGGATTTTTGTCATGTTGAAGAAGATGTTTCTCTCCAAGCGTATTCCTGTACAAATAAGTGTGTTCTTGCTCAAGGTGGTGCGTCGCATATATCTGTGGCAAATCCGAAAATCGTGAAGAAACGTGTTCTTCACAAGCGGTCTCTTTCAGCTCCTCAGAAAGAAGACAAACTGAAAGAGGCTTGTATTATTCTGCAGTATCGTTTTTCCTTCTCCTGAACAAGACAGAGGCAACGATAGGCGCTCCAACAAGTGCTGTAACACTATTGATGGGCAACGCTCCCTCAAATCCTGGCAGACGGGCAATGATGTTACAGGCCAATGCAAGAGCTGCACCTGTGAGCATGGTGGCAGGCATGAGCACACGGTGGTCGCTGGTTCTCCAAATGGCGCGACAGAGATGAGGCACAGCCAATCCTAAGAACATGATAGGGCCACAATAGGCAGTGACAATGGCAATGATAATTCCTGCACAGCCAATCACCCACATGCGCGAGGTCTTGATATTCAATCCCAAATTGCGCGCATATTGTTCGCCCAACAACAGCAAGTTGAGCGTCTTGATAAGCAGCATCGACAACGGAATCAAGATGGCCATGATGATGACAAACAGCCATACTTGGTCACCAGAAACACGGGCAAAACTGCCCAATCCCCAAATGACATAGGCGCGGATGTCTTCTTCAACACTGAAGTATTTCAGTACACCAATGATGGCATTTGCCACATAGCCAATCATCACACCGATAATAAGAAGGGTGACGTTTCCTTTCACCTTTTGCGAAACATACACAATCAAGGCCATTACTGCTAGCGAACCGATAATGGCTGCTATGGTGAGCGCCAATTCCCCCACATAGCCAGTGCTGCTCAGGGCTACTCCCACCACGCTTCCAGAAGCCAAAACCACAAAGGCCACTCCAAGAGAGGCACCGCTGCTGATGCCTAATACAGAAGGACCTGCCAACGGATTGTGGAAGACGGTTTGCATCTGAAGACCGCTGATGGCCAATCCGGCGCCTGCTGTGAGTGCTGTTAATGCTTGCGGAACGCGCGATTTCATCACAATATTGCTCCATGTCTCTGGTTCGCCGTCGCCACCAAATAGGATGTTAACCACCGAAGAGAAAGGTATTTGCACCGTTCCCAACAGCAGATTCAGCATGAAGAAGACAACGATAAACACGGTCATCAACAATATTAGTGGGAGCGCATTCCTTCTCATGGTAGCAACTTATAGTATTTTTGCTCGTAGTCGGGCAGCAGATTTGGATATACGGCCTTGATAATGTCTTTCAGAACTACATCGGGTTCCATAGGAGCCTCCTCGTTGACGGTTGTCTTGAAAGTCTCACAACAGATGACATGTTTTTCTTTCCAAGCACGAAAATCGGCATAGCGCGGGTCCTGGCTTTTCATACTTTCGTACGTCATGGGTTCCTTGTTTTTGTTTTGGATAATCCAATAGTCGCACTGTCCAGCCTGTTCATAAATCTTCTCAAAGTCGATATTTACCCCGCCGCTTCGGTTATCGTCTTTCAAGAAATATTCAATTCCCGCATCGCGGAACAGGTGTGAAAAATAACTTTCGCCTCCCATGGCATACCAGTTGGCACCGTGCATGAGACCATAGAGAATGGTTTTGGGAGTTTGGTTGGTTTGTTGTGCCATGAGGTTCTTGGCTTCCAGATATCTTTTCTCTATACCTTCAAACAGTTGGTTCGCCTTTTCTGTCTCACCAATGAACATACCGGTGAACTTAATCCATTCGGCTTGTGCCAACGGATCTGTTTCCTGATAGCCAAGATAGGGAACGAGAGGCAGTCCCACCTCTTCCATCTTGTCGTATCCTCCGCGCTTTGACAGGGATATGAAGATGACATCGGGATTGGCAGCAATAATCAGTTCTTCGTCGAAATTGCCTTCCTTGCCAATCTTCACGGTCTTTCCCTCTTCTATGCGCTGTGCCATTTCCTTGTTTTCCAGTCGGCGAGAGGTGTTGATGCCTACGATATGGTCGAGTGCCTCCAATTTGATGAAGCCACTCAGTTGAAGGGCTGTCATGCAAATAACACCGCGAACAGGAGTTTCCAACAAGGTGTATCCTTGATTTTGAAGGTTTTTAAAGCTGTTTTTCTCACCCCGTGGTACCAATGCGAACTTATATTCCTTGGCATCTTCCTTTTGTGGGTCGGCAATTGTCACAAGTTTACAGCCGTCTTTGTATTCCACTGTGAATCCTTTGGCGTATTTCAACACCACCTTCGCTGTATCATCGGCATTGCCATTGGCGGCACCCGTTTGACTTGCTGTTTGCTTGCAGCTTGTAATGGTCAGTATGCTTACAAACAAAAACAATAATTTTTTCATTTCCTTTCTATGATGATTCGAGTGCAAAAATAGTTATTTTCTTCGAGCCAGACAAGATTTCCATAGAAATATTGATGTTTTTTGCAGTTGAATTCAATGGGAAAGAGTGTGTTACATGTGTACGGGATGATTCTGCCATGGAAGGAAGAGACATTAAAAAATATCTCCTTTCTCTGAAATGAGCAGCACTTCGAGTTTTGCATTGGGAACCAACTTGGCACAATGGTCGTGACAATGGCCGACGATGACTTTTGCAAAGCGCTCCATGTCCTCCTCGGGAATCATCTCCCACAGTTCGCGTGCCATGTTCAGCGTAGAGAGTGGTGATTCTTTGTCGAGGCAAAGAGTGTGCTTGCCTGTGGTCGGTACATGTAGCGAAGATAGTGGGATGCAGGCTTCGTTGAGCATTAGCTGGATGAAATCGCGGTTCATGGTCACCTTGTGACTATGTGTGTCAAGGTTTCCCTCAGCCAGTTTCACCGCCTTGCCTATCATGACACCCATGGCCAAATGAGTGACTCCCAACTCGTGTGCAATGGCAAGTGTTTCTCCGATGAAGTTCCCATAATGAACAAAGGCCTGTTCGGGCAGCTCCGGGTAGCGGTTGCGCAGAAATTTCTCGCTTTTCGCCCCACTATTGATAACAATTTGAGGATATGACTTTGGGATGGAAGACTGGTTGGCGGTGGTGGCAATGCCTACCGACATCTCCTTTCTGATGCTGCTAATCCATGCATCGCTGCTGAAGGGTCGCACAATACCGCTGGTGCCAATGATGGAAATGCCGCCTACTACACCGATGCGTGGATTGAATGTGTGTTCACCAGTTTCGCTACCTTCGGGCACGGAGATGGTCACCTCAATGGTGCTGTTTGGTGAGACTTGGGCAGCAAGGGCTTTTGGTTGGGAAAGGAGAATCTGGATGTTTTCGCGAATCATCCGCTGGGGCGTTTCGTTAATGGCTGGTGCGCCGATAGGCAGGCCTAGCCCGGGCAGTGTGACCGTGCCAACACCTTCGCCTCCCTTGATGATGATTTCACCATCCTGCTGTTCTTGATGTTTGCTTTCTCGAATGGTTACCGTTGCGCAAATGGCCAGTCCGTCTGTCACATCGGGGTCGTCGCCAGCCTGTTTGATGACGGTGGCGGTGTTGTCATTGATGTCAGCAATATCCACATCGATGTCCTCCCCGTTGGGGAGGCGAACCATCACTTTCCGTTCTTTTGTGAGTGCGGCAATGGTGGCGGCAGTGGCACAAGTGCCTGTGGTTAATCCACTTTTCAATGGGAAAAATTCGGGCAACAGCTGTTCCGTCTTTCTCCGCAGACCATGCGGACCATTCACAACATGGTAACTGGTTGAAGGGAGTGCAGTGACATCAATGGGAGGTCGGCAAACCACAAAAAGCTGCACACCCGATGCCTTGGCGGCTTTTATCTTCTCTTCAAATCCGCCACTTCGTCCACTTTCTTTGGTGATAATGGCTTGCGGATGGAACCTTTGGATAAGTGCTGCCGTATCGTCTTTTTCGAAATAAACGAGTTTGTTGGATGGAAAGCCTTCCTGTTCTGCTATATGCATTGAATCTTCGCGATTGAGGATTCGGAACCAGCAGTTGTTTGTTTGTTGCCAAAAGCCTTTCAGCTTTCCGATGGTTTGTACGCCAGTCAGCGCCAACAGTCTGCAGATGCCTGCTTGATGCATTTTTGATATGGCATCATCGTAACTGTCGCACCACTCGACATCGTCGGTGTGAGGAGCATACTGCCGCTCGAATCGGATAACGGGCACCTGTAGTTCCATGGCGGCCGTCACGATATTACGATGCATATTTTGGGCAAAAGGATGGGCGGCATCCACCAATAGGCGGACGTCCTTGTTGCGGCAGAACGCCACAATATCATTTGACTCCATGGCTCCGAACAACCTGATGCCGTGAACCAGTTCCAACTCTTGGGAGCTTCCACGCGTGGAATAGTAGTAGGCAGTGCCAGCTTCCTCAAGCACTTGTGAAGCCATTCGCCCTTCAGTTGTTCCTCCGAATACCAAAATCATAATGGTGCAAAGTAAAGGAAAAACTATTAAAAAGCCAAACAAAAAACCGAAAATATTGAAGAAACTCTGCCGATATATATTGATTTCATTAGTAAAGAGGCACATTTCTTCTTTGAAAAAAGTATATTTTTCATTCGCACGGCTTGGGTTTCATTTTTTTTATTTACATTTGCAGACCAAGAACAACAAATAACAACAAGATAGATGAAAAGAACATTTACGACCATTTGTGCAGTTTGTGCAGCCATTGTGGTTATGGCACAACAGTCTAAACCGGCCATCCCACGCGATGCAGCCATTGAAGCAAAAGTGGAAAAGACTCTTTCTAAGATGACACTTGAAGAGAAGGTGGGGCAGATGCTTCAGCTGACTTTGGATGTCTTGGGCAAGAAAGATGGCAATGGGGTGTGGCAGCTTAGTGAGAACACCCTCGACACATGTATCTCCAAATATAAGGTGGGTTCGATACTGAATGTGCCTGGTGACGCCCAATCGACAGAGCAGTGGCAGAAGTGGATTCAGCTGATTCAGAAGAAATCCATGAAATACATGGGCATTCCCGACATATACGGTCTTGACCATAACCATGGCACGTCGTATACACTGGGAGGAACACTTTTCCCACAACCCATCAACCTTGGCGCCTCTTTCAATACGGCACTTGCTGAGGAAGGGGCAGCCATCACCGCTTATGAGAGTCGTGCCGGAAGTACTCCTTGGGTGTTCAATCCTGTTGTCGACCTTGGGCGCGATCCACGCTGGCCCCGTATCTGGGAGAGCTTCGGCGAAGACGCTATTGTGAATGCGCGAATGGTTGAGGCACAGGTAAGAGGTTATCAGGGTGACGACCCGAACCATCTTGACCAGTATCATGTGGCCACCAGCGTGAAGCATTATTTCGCCTATGGAGCTCCGTGGTCGGGAAAAGACCGCACACCTGCCTATATCTCTCCTCTCATGCTTCGCGAGAAATACTTCGAACCTTTCAAGTGTGCCATCCAGGCTGGTGCCCTGACCATCATGGTCAATTCTGCATCCATCAATGGCGTGCCTGTGCATGCCAGCTATGAATACCTCACCAAGTGGCTCAAAGAAGATTTGAATTGGGACGGAATGATTGTCACCGACTGGGCGGATATTGTGAATCTCTACACCCGCGAGAAAGTGGCCAAGGATAAGAAAGATGCCATTCGCATTGCCATCAATGCTGGTGTCGACATGTCGATGGACCCTTATAGTGTTGATTTCTGCATCTTGCTGAAACAACTGGTGGAGGAAGGTAAGGTGCCCATGTCGCGTATTGACGATGCTGTGCGCCGTATCCTACGACTGAAATACCGTCTGAACCTTTTTGACCAGCCAAACACAGGCGGCAAAGGTTATGAGAAATTTGGTGGCAGAGAATATGCCGAAAAGTCTTTGCGCTCTGCCGAGGAAACCATCATCCTCCTCAAGAACAACGACAATATGCTGCCTCTTGCCAGTGATAAACTGAAAGCACAAGGCAAGAAGATTCTGCTCACTGGACCAAATGCCAACCAAATGCGTTGTCTCAATGGTGGATGGAGCTACACGTGGCAAGGTTCAAAGGCTGAACATATGTCGGAGAATTATAACACCATCTATGAGGCTCTCTGCAACAAATATGGCAAGGAGAACATCATCCTGGAACAGGGTGTCACTTATCGTGAGGACGGACAGTATTATGAAGAGAATGTGCCTCAGATACAAAAGGCCGTTGAAGCTGCCGCACAGGCAGACATCATCATCGCAGTCATCGGCGAAAACTCCTATACCGAGACCCCGGGTAACCTATCCGACCTTTGGCTGTCGGAAAACCAGCGCAATCTGGTGAAAGAACTCGCCAAGACGGGCAAACCCATCATCCTCGTGCTCAACGAAGGTCGTCCGCGCCTGATTACCGATATTGAGCCGTTGGCCAAAGTGGTGGTGAATGTGCTGTTGCCTGGCAACTACGGTGGCGACGCATTGGCCAACCTGCTTGCCGGCGATGCCAATTTCTCCGCCAAGATGCCTTACACCTATCCTCGTGAAATCAATTCGCTGAACACCTACGACTACAAGGTGAGCGAGGAAGTAGGTACCATGACTGGGGCCTACAACTATGATGCCAAGGTGTCGCTCTTGTGGCCGTTTGGCTACGGACTGAGCTATACCACTTTCAAATACAGCAACTTGAGAGTGGATAAGAAGAACTTCAATGCCGAAGATGTTATCACCGCATCTGTCGATGTAACAAACACGGGCAACCGCCTGGGCAAGGAAGCCGTACTGCTCTATTCAAGCGATGTGGTTGCTTCTGTGGTGCCCGACAACAAACGCCTTCGCGATTTTGCGAAAGTGTCGTTGCAGCCTGGTGAAACAAAGACTGTAACCTTCCGCTTGCCGGCCAAGAGTCTTGCCTTTGTGGGAAGCGACGGCAAATGGGTGCTGGAGGAAGGCGACTTCACATTGAAGGTGGCCGACCAAACAGTTGGCATTGTGTGCAATAAGACCAGGAAATGGGATACTCCGAACATTTGATTCGGAGCCTATTTCCCTTCTCTGAATAAGTGTGTGAAGTGCTTGTCGTAGAGTTTCGACAAGTTCTCGCGATTGTCAATGGCATCGCCTACCACCAACATGGTGGTCAGTGTGAGGTGGTTGTCGTGGACAATACGTGCCAAGTCTTTCAGTTTCCCGCGATAGATGCGCTGGTCGGGCCAAGTGAGATGATAGCAGGCAGCCACGGGCGTGTCTTCAGGATATTCTAGTAGAAGCTCGCGTTGCACGTCGTCTACAATGGCCGCGCTAAGGAAGATACACATGGTGCTTTGACTTCGTGCCAGCAAGTGCAGTTTCTCCTTGTCAGGCATGGGTGTCCGCCCTTCGCCTCGGGTAAGGATGATGGTCTGAACGCGCTCAGGAATGGTGAATTGGCTACGCAGTTCGGCAGCGGCAGCGAGAAACGACGAGATGCCTGGTGTGATGTGGTAAGCCATGTGGTGCTTGTCGAAGAATGCCATCTGTTCCTGAATGGCACCGAAGATGCACGGGTCGCCCGTATGCAGTCGCACAATGAATTTCCCACGGTCGTAGAAATCCTTCATCAAGGCGCACTGTTCGTCGAGGTCCATTCCGGCCGATGAGCGCACTACAGCTTCCGCTTTGGCACAAGTGGTTAGTTCGCGCGGTACCAATGAACCAGCATAAAGTATCAGGTCGGCGCGTTCCAGCATCTTTCTTCCACGTACTGAAACCAAGTCGGGGTCGCCGGGGCCGGCTCCCACAATCTCAATATGTCCTTGGCGTGTGTACTTACGGTCGATAGCCACGGCAAATGTGTATTCTTTCGACTCGTCTTTCTGCTTTTCAAGCAGCAGTATTCCGTTGTCGGAAGCCTGAATGGCGGCGGCTTCGCTTACACTAGGCGTCCCGACATGCTGTTCCACCACCTGGCTCGGTGTGGGCACCTTGACGTCCGACAGTTGCTTGGCAGTAAAAAAGTGCACCTCGTCTCCTTGTTTCTGAAGATACTTCACTACGGGTTCGTCGGCCTTCACATCAATGGTGGCATACGCTCTAACAGCTTTTGGCTCCAGTCCGTGTTCTTTCATTTTTCTTTCTATGGCATCCACGATTTGGCTGACATGAGGCGTCTGGTGTGCCAAGCCGATGCCAAGGGTAAGCACCCGTGGAATAAAATGCAGCATCGTGGTGTCACCTATATTGTCGTAATGATAATGAGAAATGATGATAGCCAATCTGTAATGTCCATTTCTTATTTCGTCGATGTTGTTGACAAGGGTGACATGTGGGGGAAGGGTGCGTTCCAGTTGCTCTGTACCTTCATCGCGGATGTCGAGCAGCAGTGCTGTGGGTTCGCGGTTCACAAAGGTAAAGATGGCGTTGTTCATGTCTTTCGGTCCATACCATCCGTATCTTTCCGGTAGCAGGTCGAGCGGCCAAAGACCTGTGTTGTCGCTCTGTGTGGTAATCACCGCATGGGCACCGATAGCAGCTGCAATCTGTCGTGTTAGTTCGTTGGCACCTCCCACATGGCCGGATAGAACGGAGATGACATTCTTTCCCGTCGAATCAATGCAAATGACGGCTGGGTCGGTATGTTTGTCTGCCACATAGGGGGCGATGGTCCGCACGCAGATGCCCAATGCACCTATGAAGATGAATGCATCGTAGTTGTGAAAGCTGGTTCCCACCTGTTTACGCTCAATTATCTCCACGTCGGTGACACCAGCCTTGCGGATGGACTCGCTCACCTGTCTGCCTTCGGCAGAAATCTCTATGACAGCTGTTTTCATGGTTTCCTTGCTTTTAATATGTCTATTGGATGATAATCATTGATGGCCACATGCAGCGGTTCTTCAATCGTCATACCGCATTGCATTGCTGTTTTCTCGAATCGTTCACGGCTGTCGGTGCGGATTCGTGCATCGGTGACCGACGAGGGGGCTACGCAGTTGTAGACCAGTATACCGCCCGAAGTCATCGTTTCGGCTGCTTTCCTGACGATTTCTTCTAGTTTTCCTCCATGTCCGCCGATGAACACGGCGTCTGGCTGTGCATATTGACTGGTGTCTGCTTCGAGGAAATTGCCAATCACGGTATCTATGCCTGGTGCATGGAAGCGTCGGCTGTTCGTGTCCATCAGCGATTTCCCTTCCTCGCGTATCTCGAAGGCAGTAATGTGTAGATGGGGGAACTGCAGTTTGGCTTCGATAGACACGCTGCCCGTGCAGAAGCCGATGTCCCAGAAGCTATGACGGTTCTGGAGTTCCAATGAGGCCAGTGTAAGTAAGCGGATGGGCGCTTTGGTAATCATCTTCTCTCTTCCGTCGAGAAGGTCGAAAAGAAGGTCGGGGATGCCCAAGAACCGATGTGTCGGGGCAGTGCCATGGGCTGTTGCTTGCCGATTGTCTTTCGACGTTTCTTGGCGTTCCTCTTTCTGCAAGATGACACAATTGGGCATTGCGAACTCTCTTTCGGAAGCCTCCTTCAGTGTCAGGCGATGTATACGCTCTTCTTTCGGATTTCCTAAACGCTCGCCTACGGCCATGGTATAATCGTCAAATCCATAGTCGTTCATGCGTTGTGCAATGGCAGCCGGTGTGTGGTTTCCGTCGGTAAGCACACCAATCTTTTTCTCGTCGCCTATCAAAGCCGCGTCGAATTCGTGCCACGGACGACCGGTCAGTGACACTATCTTCATGTCGTGATAGGGCAACACCAATCGGTGTGCCAGCATCTGCAGGGAGTTGAAATAAGGATAAAGAGTGATTGTCGCATTGGGCATTTTGCGTCTGATGGTATTGGCAAAGCCAAAGAACAAAGGGTCGCCCGATGCAAAGACCACAATTGCCGACTCGTTGTTTGTTGTCGCATCGGCATTTGCCTGCTCAAAATACTGTTGATATTGCTCAAACACCGCATCCAGGGGAGCAGTGATGTCTATCCACACAGCACTTTCTGGGAGCCACCTCCTTACAATCTCATGGTGTCGCTTACCGCCCGAGAACACCTTTCCCTTGCAGATTCTCTCCAATGCCTCTGCAGCGAAATGCGGTTCTGGAGCATCAGAAATCCCGATGATGATGAATTCAGGTTTCATGTCTTTTCCTTTATGCTTCTCCTTGACAGTTGTTCCTGCCACTTTTTTCTTGATATCAGTTGGTAAGTTTTCAATTGCAAAGGTACGAACTTATTTGCTAACTGCCAAAAAACAGCACTTGATAACTCGTCAAATACATCCGCGTAAGTGTCTTAAAGAAGTCAAAACGACAGAAAGTGGACAATATCTGTTGAATAGCAGAAATAGGTTTTTGATTCTTTCCATAAATCATTGTTGATATCATCTTTGGAAGAGTCAAAAACCTGTCGTTTTGATTCTTAAGCTAGTTTTAATGCCTTTTCTCGTCTTTAGAGGTTGTCTTCTAACGACTTGGAAGTGTCCAATTGGTCGAGCGTTTCATTCAGCATGGTGCGGAAACGGATTGGATTGGCGATGAATTGATAGGTGTTGACTACCTCGCCCGTAGTAATCTTGATGGTGCCGAAATTAAAGAGCCTGCCAAGCATGCTCTGCTCCACCATCACGCCCTCGCATTTCACCAAGCGTATCTCGGAGGTGTTCCGTTGCACGATGCCTTTCTTTACGATGAGGCGCTTGTTGGTGATGTAATATTCCGTATTCTTGCTTACCAGACACACATAGCAATAGCCTATCAGCAAGGCCAACAATGTAACCACCACAAACGCCCATATCTCAGGCACGTTGAAAGCTATAATCACCATTGCCACGGCCCAAAGAGTGGCTATCAGCGCCAATCCGCCAGCATAGGCAAACCAATGGAGATGCCCCTTGTGGACAATCTGCTCATTATTCGTCAAATTCTGTTCTATGAATCCCATTATTGTATAAATCTGGTTTGTTCTGCAAAGATAGTGCAAATCGAGCACAATACAAAAAATATTGATTTATTTTTGTTGTCGATGACTATGCTTAGACGAGCAAAACCCGATAGTATTGTCTCCTCAGCACACCAAGAGGGGCGGCGCACGCTTTGGTGTACCACCCCTCTTGGTGTTTCTGTAACATGACAGAATAACTACTTATGCTCTTTGTTAGAACTTGAAGCTTGTACCGATTTGTGCTAAGCCCTGGAAACCGTAACCAAGTTCTATGAAACCACGAATGTTGCGGTAGCCGGCCTCGAAGCCGATGACAGAAATTTGATAGGCAAAGCGGGTGCCTTTGTCGCTCTTGATGCGATCTGTCACTTCACCAGGAGTTGTTTCCTTGAAACCTTCACACATCTTTGCACTGTTGTTGGCGATGCAGATTCCTGCGGCAACCTTGGAATAGAAACCGGTATTCTTATTCTCTGACCACATGCCTTTGACGGTTGGCATCACGGTGAAATAGTTGTTGCTGGCCTTGGCTACGGCTTGGTAGTTGCCATTAGTATCGCCCAACAGCAACTTGGCGCTCGTGTTCTGATAAGAGAAGATACCTCCCACTTTCACGTTGGGTGCAACGCGATAGAGATACTGCAGACTGTAAGCTATACTGTTGTTTTCTTCCTTCTTGGATTTGTCATTCAAATCAACTTGTCCCATGGTGATAATGGCACCGATGAGCTTCCCGATGCCATCGCCAATTGCTTCGGCGATGCCTTCGCCAATACCTTTTACGTTTGGTGTCGGATCACCTATACTGACTGAAATTTCCGACTTAGTCTCTTCTTGTGCCATGGCTGTATTGCCCATCAAGAGCATGAGAGTCATGAGGCTCAAAATCTGAATTTTTTTCATAATTCTTTTCTTTTTTAATATGTTTTCTCTTTCTATGTGTTGCTTCTTACGAACTGCAAAGGTAACATTTTTTTTGAAACGCAAAACGAAAACCTTAGGAATTGTTTTGAACGGGTCTATGGCGATATCATGCAAGACCATTTTGGTCGAACAATCAGTCAACAGTCGGGAAATGGTCTTTTGTTTGTCGCTTTAACGTTTTTTACATCTGTCATAACAGTTCTTTGCAATTTATTTTGTATATTTGCGAACAAACGTTTTTTGCCAGGCATCGTTGGAATGAACGGTCGGTGGCATACGGCACAGTAAACAGACTTTTTCTCTATTATTAACCTATAAATTCCTTTGTTTATGAACAGTCTATTATTAGGAATCTTCGGCGGGACGAAGAAAAAGTACGAAGCTCCCGACATTGATATCCTCAACCTATACGACGAGGAGGGCAACCTGATTATGGGAAGTAAGAAAGACTATCCCTATGAGGAATGGTAACACTTCTGTTGGTTGTATACAGTGAATGAAGGGTTATCAGAAACAAAACGTGAACATAGCAAGCGAACAGAAACAATTGGAAAATCAAAAAAGTTGACCTATGAATAAGAACAGAACACGGAGTGCAATGGGCTGGCTGATGTCGGCCGTTGCCATGATGATATTGCCGGTGTTGTTCGGCTCGTGTAGCAATGACGACCAGACGGACGAGGTCGTACAGGAAGGGAAGTGGCGCTTCTCTATCAGTGCCGACCGCAGCAACGACCTTACCACACGCGCACTGACAGAGATTGAGGGCACCATGCTTCAGAGCATTTGGAATACGGAGAACGACGCTGTCCGCGTCTACAACAAGACAAAGGGGGCTTTCTGCACCAACTTCCTGAAACCCAGTAGCAACAATGCCTATGCAGCATTGGAAGGAACGCTCGAAGGAACCATCGAGGAGGGCGACGAACTGCTGCTGTTGTTGAACGGAAGCATCTTGGGGACACAATTTACATACGGCATCCAGCAAGGTACGCTTGAAACTATTTCGGGCAACGAAGACTGTGCCTTGGCCAGTGTGACGGTGATCTCTGCCAAAGACGGCATCGTGAAGACCACGACAGCCCGATTCGTCAACCAGCAAAGCATCTTCAAACTGGCATTTGTCGACGAGAACAACCAACCTGTGAAGGTAAAGGATTTGGTGGTGAGCAAGGGCGACGGAATGCTGGTGAAGACCTACAAGCCGGCAAACGAGGAAAGCCAGTTTGGTGACATCAGGGTGAGATGTGATGCGTCTGATGTGGTATGGGTGGCCCTGCGCAACCAGTCGAGCGGTGCCGACACCTATACGTTCACGGTGACAGACGAGAAAGACCAGCAGTATGTTGCCATGAAGACCAAAGGGTTTGAGAATGGCAAATTTTATGCCACCACGCTGAAACTGTATGAGCCCATTGAGGACATCAACAACGTTCCGTTTACCATGGAAGCCATGGAAGCAGGAACCATCTCCATTCAGAACGATATGAATTTGAGCATCGAGTTTGCGAAGAACGGGGGGGAAAGGATTTCTAGCGCATCCAATCCGATAGAAATCGAGGTGACGGCAGGTGACAAGGTTGCTTTCTTTGGTGATAATGCCAGGTATGGATACAATGAATACGAAATTGATGCATGGGTGACCAAATACACCATATTCAGCAATACTTGCTACTGCTATTTCTATGGCAATATGATGAGCCTTATCAGTTCCACCAACTTCCCAACATTGAACGAACTGACAGGAAATCATACTTTTTACTATTTGTTCAGTGGGAACAAAAACCTTTACAATCATCCAACCTATGATGTTGTGTTGCCTGCCACCACATTGACAAAAGAATGTTACATGAGAATGTTTCATGGTTGCAAAAATTTGACCAGGGCACCTAAGCTGCCTGCAACAAAGTTGAGTGACCATTGTTATTATGATATGTTCCAAGCCACTTCGTTGGTTGAGGCACCTGAGCTGCCGGCAACAACCTTGGAAAATGCGTGTTATGCAGGTATGTTTTATTATTGCAAGAACCTGAAAAAAGCACCGAAACTACCGGCGAAGATTCTTACAAGAAATTGCTATGCAAGTATGTTCTGTAGTTGCGAGAGTCTGGAAGAAGTACCGGAACTCCCAGCAACAAAGATGGTCTATGCTTGCTATGCATCAATGTTTCAAAATTGTAAGAGTATAAAGAAAGCTCCCGCTCTCCCAGCAGAGGAACTGGCCAGCGATTGTTATAACCACATGTTCTCAGGATGTTCGAGTCTGACAGAATCGCCGGTTCTCCCCGCTACGAAACTAGAAAAACTCTGTTATTGGGGAATGTTCGAATACTGTACCTCGCTGAAAAAGGTCACTTGCTATGCTATCGACATGTCAGCCGAAAATTGTATAAAAGACTGGCTTAAGAAAGTTGCGCCAGAGGGAACTATGACCATTTCTCCTTCTGCTTCATGGGGTATAGGTCCAAGTGGTATCCCCGAAGGGTGGAGCATAAATGCTGTAGCTGCCAAACAGCAGTGGCTCACGGAATAGCAAGTAAGAATCATATACAACTCTTTACATTTCCTTGCAGCCGCTCCTCCGTCGCGTGGGGCGGCTGCATCGCATTCTCTAAGCATAGAACAACAAACCACCCCGCACTATATTTGTATCTTCTTGTCAGTCAACGCTTTGCTTAAATGTAACCTACACTGAATCCTACACTGAATCCTACACTGAATCCTGCACTGAATCCTACTTTGGAACCGATATCGGTGTTTGTTTTTAACCACAGAGAACGCAGCGTTCACGAATATTTCTTCATGTGGAAGTATTTTTTGAACTACGTAAATAAATGAAACACAGACGGAAATACAACACTCCCAAAATTGAACGGTACAAAAAAGTGCAATAGCAAATAATGGGAAATCTGAGAGTTTTGCAGAGCGAAACAGCCTTCAAAGATGTGCAAGTTTTAACAGGCCGTTAAGATTATTTAACCTTTTATTTTGAGGTATTTTTGCCGTTTGCTAAGTCTGGCTGACAATAGGAAGTCATTTTAAGGCTTTGCCGATAGCACGAAAATCAACGAAAAATAAGGTTCTTGTACCGCAGTTGT
>CACZPU010000002.1 GCA_902783165.1 uncultured Prevotellaceae bacterium | reverse complement strand
GTCCCTCCACATCAGCACTGGAAAACCGAATTACGGACTGCGTGACAGTATTCCGCTGAACCTCCAGTTGGCCGACCTCCATGCCCAAGAGATGGCTTTCCTCTCGCTGACAGTTACCGATGATGCCGTCGTTCAAGGACGCCATTCGCCCTCGCTGTGGAGCCAGTTGCTTCTGACTAGTGACCTGCAGGGGCTCTCCGGCACGTTGGATGACTATTTCCTGCCTACCTATCAGCGCGAGCAACTTGACCTGCTGATGATGGTTAACGGTTGGCGGCGCTATGACATCGGTCAGGTGCTCCAGCGCCACTATGCCGAGCCTGCCATAGAGAAAGAATGCGAACAGCGTATCACGGGGCGCGTACGGCAAGTCTTTGCCAACAAACCCGTTGAGGGTGCCGAGGTGGTGCTTGCCATCACCAAACAAAACCATATCGATACGGCAAAAACCGACTCGACAGGTCACTTTGAGTTTCGAGGATTGAATTTCCCTGATGATGCTGAGGCCTTTATCTATGCACTCCGGCAGAAGAAAAAGAGGTGTTACGTAGAGACAGACCGCCAACTGATGCCCAGTACACCACAGTTGGGAGGTAGTCATCAACGGATACGTGTACTTCCATGGATGAACATCGACGATGAACTGCTCGATCGCTATGCCCACGACAGCTACGTGCTCGATGAAGTCGTAGTTAAAGGCCGCAGCAGGGTTGCCGACTATGAGAATACAACGCTCTCGTGGGATCATGAAAAAATAGCTAACGGCCAGTATCCCAACGTGAACATGCTGCTGCTTGACACCAATATTCTCTGGACAGATCCCGGCAGTGGACGCATATCATCAGACGACATGTATGGTTCGATGTTAGATAAATTCCTTGGACGTCAATGGACTGGACCAAACTTCAGTCAGAGATCATCGCTCGTCAAGCTCTATGTCAACGGCATGTATATCCCTGACTTAACGTGTGAGGACCTGGACATCAATGATATTGACCGTATCGACCTTTACTTGGGATCGAAGGCATGGGTGTGGGGCGAGAACTGCGGCGTGTTGAACGTGACGACACGCAGCGGACAGCTACATCCCTCCGACTCTCCCTTCAATAACCGTATCGTCAACCTGATGGGGTATCAGCAGCCAGCTGACTACTATTTCCCTCACTACAAGCTAGGTGAAAAGCCCCAGTCTATGAACCCCGACCTGCGTCGCACGCTCTATTGGAATCCTTATTTGCGAATGGGCCAAGGCCACGGCCTGCAACTCTCGTTCTTCAGTGCCGACCTGCCCACCACCTATGTCATCCGTGCAGAGGGATTGACCAGCGAAGGCCGCATTGTCAGTGGGGAGCTGCAGGTGGAGGTGATAGAAAGATGAGGGTATGTTAAAACTCTATATTCTATTCACAGGTAAGGACTTAGTATATCTGAGTCCTTTAGTGTAATATCTCATTTAGAACAGTCTTTATTACTTGTTTTAAGGTTATCTCAGCAAGGCGGCTGGTAAGCTAAAATAACCGAGGATTAGTAATTAAATGTAATTCTTTTTGAGAAGTGTTTTTTGTATATACAATAATAGTTATTTATTTGTTTTTTGCTTTGTGATAATCATCAGTGAAAAGTAGGGGAAACTACGTTCCACGATGTTGGCGGGATTGCTGATGTGAATACAATTGTTAAGGCCAACATTTTCAAAATAATGGATGTCATATTCCTGATGTTCAGAAACAAATGCCTTTATCTCGTCCTCACATTGTGATAGTTTCAAAATAACTACTGTGAGATTATCGCTAAGTAGCAATCCCAATTCTTCCTTTTGTATCTTTCCGGGAATCACCATTAGTCGTGTTTGTCCGCTCGTTAAGGCTAAATTTGCTTCACTTGCGGCAGCGATGAAGGATGTTATTCCTGGCTGTTGTGTCACAGAAACGCCTCTTGCGTGTAGTCTTTGCAATACGTAATGGATAGATGCATAAATGCTGATGTCGCCTTCCACAGCAACGGCTATCTGCAACCCTTTGTTCTGCATTTGCGCTATATCATCACACATACAGTCGTATACCTTCAGTGCCTCCTGTCCACCACGTTTCATGGGAATAGGGTAGGATAGTATTTTCGCAGGGATGCTCCAATAGGAAATTATATCCTCTGCTCTGCTGCGACATTCTTTTCCTCTTTTCTTGGCTTCCATGTTGGTAGCTGAAAGCTCAGTAGCTGGAACAACAATGACATCGGCCTGTTTGAGCGTATTCAAGGCTTTCACTGTCAGAAGCTCGGGGTCACCCGGTCCTAACGATACAAAAGTAACGGTTTGCTGCATCATTTTCTTTACCTTATAATATATATGTGGAAAGGACCCTCATGTTTCGTTTCGCTTGCAAAGGTATGAATTTATTTATATTTTTATGTGTATTATTCTTTTTATTTCCACTCAGTACACCATCAATATGGAACATAGCTATTTAAGTCTTTTTATCTGTTGCCCTGCAATAAATTATCTCTTGTAATACAAAAGATAGTCATTTGAAATGTGAAAGATTATCCATCGTTATATGGTCTTGCTGAGAAGATGAATTTAGAGATTCTGGTAGTCTGGAATCTCTTGCAGGAATACATATTTCTGGTGCTCGTAATCCATGCGACAGCAAATGTGCTGCATACCATTGCTCATGACAAGATAATCCACTTTAAGCAATAAATTGTATACACTGATTTGGTCGAGAACTTTCTGGGATAGTGGAATAGAGGGTGCTTTATATTCCATAATCATTCGTGGACGCATGGTCGTGTCGTATAAAACGGTGTCGCATCGTAGATGTTTGTCGCCAATGCGCAACTGGATTTCGTTGGCAAGTAGCTCCGATGGATAGCCTTTGTGCTCTGTTAAATAATGAACAAAATGTTGGCGCACCCATTCCTCGGGTGTCAAAGCCACGTATTTTCTTCTTAAAATGTCTAAAACACAGGTTTTCCCATTTGTTTTAGAGATTTTTATCTCGTATGGAGGCAAATTTAATGGAAACATTTCGTATTTTTGCATGCAAATATACGAAAATAATTCTATTTTAAGGAAGACAATGGCCGAAAAGAAACAAAATGGTGTCCCATTAGAACAGATTATGCAAGACATGATGGAGGGCAAATATGCTCCGTTGTATTTCTTGCTGGGTGATGAGGCGTATTATATCGACAAAATCACCGATTATGTGGCACAGCATGCTCTTCGAGAAGAAGAGCGTGACTTCAATCAGACTATTGTTTTCGGTGCTGATGTCAGCTCTGCTCAAGTGGTCGACATGGCAAAACGATTTCCCATGATGGCCGAAAAACAGGTCGTTATCGTGAAAGAAGCCCAAAACATCAAGAATTGGGATCGTTTGGAGGCGTATTTGGAGCATCCACAACCCACTACCATTCTTGTACTGGCTTACAAAAGCGGTAGCTATAATTCCTTGAAGAAGATTTTGGCAAAAGCCCGCCAGGTGGGAATTGTTTTCGAGAGTATAAAGAAAAAGGATTATGAACTGCCTCGATTCATTGAGACATATCTCAAAACGAAGGGATGTCAGATAGATACGAAATCTGCACAGATGGTTGCCGAGCATATTGGTTCCGATTTAAGCCGACTTGTTTCTGAACTTGATAAGGTGTTGCTTTCGTTACCAGAAACCAACTTTTGTATCACACCAGAAGTGGTGGAGCAGCAGATAGGGGTGAGCAAAGACTATAATGGTTACGAATTGCGAAATGCTGTTGCCAATCACGATATTTTGAAGGCAAATCGCATTGTGAAATATTTTGACAATAATCCAAAGACAGGAAATGCTTTCATGCTTATCCCGATGCTTTTTTCTTACTTCCAAAATTTGATGCTTGCTTATTATTCGCCCAATAGAACCAACGAAAATGACGTTGCGAAATGGCTTGATTTGCCAAAAGGTTGGCAGGCGCGCGAATATATCATAGGTATGAGGAACTACTCTGGAGTGAAGGTGATGCAGATTATTGATAAAATTCGTGAGACAGATGCAAAAAGTAAAGGCTTGGACAACCCAAATACAGGGGTAGGGGAACTTGTCAAGGAGCTTATCTATTTCATTCTTCACTAAAATAGCACCATTTTTTTATCGTTTTTTATTCTCTTTTTATCTAAAATTCTTGTTTTTATGTACAAGAATTTTTGGTCTAAATGGCTGTTCTTAAAGGCTTTTAGAGTAATTGAACCCCTCTGAAAATCGCGTATTTTTTTTGTTTTTACCCTTGGTTCATAATTCTTTTAAAATGGAGAAAATCTTTCGTTTTGACTCATTCCCAATTTACATTTAAGATTTATTGTGATTTGTGTTTGTTGATTTTTAATATGTAAACGTACACCCAAAGGCATGTCTTTATCTTTGAATTTACGTTTGCATCTGTAATTGTTTGGGATTTTGATATTTATATTTAAGCTATTGAAATGTAAACACAAGACATTTAGTTTGTGTTTTGATATTTATACACATTTAGTTGTTTGGCGTTAAACAATTAAAAGCCAGCATTTTAAGTTAAATATTTAAAGAGAGTGGCAGTTTGTTTTACTTTTAAAAACCAAATATCTTGCATATTTGCATCTCTATTCCAAATATATTAGAACATAATCAATTAAATATCAGTAGATTGCCTTTATATTCTGCAAAAACACTTTGTTTAGATTTAATCATGTAAATATGGATTTGTACATTTACATATTAGGGTTTAAATCCTTAAATTACAATTTTTAAATTTTAAATTTTTGTTTTTAAAGATTAAAATTCAAAATTTTGTTCTACAATTGTTGTGTATCTAATTTTTTTGTTTTACCTTTGTAAAAACATTAAAAATAGGTCTAAAACCTAAATTTTTTATCATATTGGTCAATGAAAGATAGAATCAGACTGTTGATGGAGAGCATGCATATGACTCAGAAGAGTTTCTCTGATTTCATTGGAGTGTCTCCTGCTTTGCTCAGTAGTATATTTAGTGAACGCACCAAGCCCACATTAAATATTGTTGAGGCCTTAAAATCAAAAATTCCAAATCTCAATACCGACTGGTTGTTGTTCGAGAAAGGGTCTATGTTTATTTCAGAATCGAAGATCAACGACAATGTTTCTCATCAGGTTAATAATTCTCCAATAGACCAACAACTTAATTTTTCTGTCGTTTCTTCTACCCCATCCGACTCCAATTCAAGTAGTGCCTTGCGACAGAGTGTAAATAGCACACTCAATAATTACCAGAAAAGTGATTTGAAAAACTTTGACAAACAAAGAAGAAATATTACTGAGATCAGAGTCTTTTATGATGATCAGACGTGGGAGTCGTTTGTTCCCAAAAAATCATAATTTTCGGTTTGTTTGTCTGAAGACCATTTTTTTTCATTATCTTTGCAAAACATTAATGTGAGGAAAAGCTGTTCTTGTCATGGCATCCAGTCATGATTATGAATTGATTAATCTCTTTTTCTTAGCAACAAATAAGTAGAAGATGAAGAAATTTGTTCTTGATTTGAGTGTGGTTTCAGTGGAGCAGATTCATGAAAAATATGTTCTTTTGAGGCTTACGCATAGTTGTCCTTTGCCAGAAATGATGCCTGGACAGTTTGTCGAAGTGCGCGTTGACGATTCTGCCAATACTTTTCTGCGCCGTCCGATATCCATTAATTTCGTTGACAGGAAGCAAAACGAGTTATGGTTGTTGGTTGCTGCAGTTGGCGATGGAACTCGTCGGTTGTTTCGGTTGCATGCAGGCGACAAGTTGAATTGCATATTACCTCTTGGTAATACGTTTTCGTTGATGGGGGAACCACTTTCAGCTGGGTTGTCCTTCTTGAATAAAAATATGAAGGTGTTACTTATAGGCGGTGGTGTTGGCGTGGCTCCTTTGCTTTATTTTGGCAGTTATCTTTGCCATTTTGGTATAGAGCCGATGTTCCTTCTTGGTGCTCGTTCTGCCAAGGATTTGTTGTTGCTAGACGAATTTGGGAAATACGGTCGTGTCTATGTAACAACCGAAGACGGCAGTGCCGGGGAGAGAGGTTTTGTTACTAATCATTCTGTCTTGCAGAATGAGTCTTTCAGCCAGATTTCCACATGTGGTCCGAAGCCGATGATGATGGCTGTAGCCAAGTATGCCCAGAAATCTGATATTTATTGTGAGGCTTCTTTGGAGAACCTGATGGCATGTGGATTGGGTGCATGTCTATGCTGTGTTGAGAAGACCACAGGTGGCAATCTGTGTGTGTGTAAGGAAGGCCCAGTGTTTAATGTGAATCGTCTATTGTGGTAGAATCTATAAAATGAATGTGCTATGGCTGATTTGAGTGTAAAGATACATGATTTAACGTTGAAGAATCCTGTGATGACAGCATCGGGAACATTCGGTTATGGCTTGGAGTTTGCCGATTTTATCCCATTGGATGGCTTGGGAGGCATCATTGTGAAAGGTACGACGCTGCATTCCCGTGAAGGTAATGACTATCCGCGTATGGTGGAGACTGCTTCCGGTATGCTTAATTGTGTCGGTTTGCAAAATAAGGGTGTGGATTATTTCTGTGAACATATTTATCCAGAAATCAAAGATATAGACACACATATGATTGTTAATGTTAGTGGCTCGTCTCCAGAAGATTATGCAGCATGCGCCGCTCGAATTGATGAACTGGAGAAGATACCTGCCATTGAACTGAATATATCATGCCCGAATGTGAAACAGGGTGGAATGGCTTTTGGAGTAACGTGTGAGGGTGCAGCGAGCGTTGTACGTGCTGTGAGAAAATGCTATCACAAAACAATGATGGTGAAACTCTCTCCCAATGTGACAAACATATCCGATATTGCTCGTGCCGTGGAATCGGAGGGTGCTGATAGCGTCTCTTTGATCAACACTCTGATGGGAATGGCCATTGATGTGGAGCGCCGTAAGCCGCTTCTTAGCATCAATACTGGCGGATTAAGTGGTCCTGCTGTGAAACCTGTTGCCCTTAGGATGGTTTGGCAGGTGGCGAAGGCTGTGAAGATACCAGTAGTGGGTCTTGGTGGAATTATGAGTGCCCGTGATGCCATCGAGTTTTTGATGGCAGGAGCTACGGCCATAGAAATAGGTACTGCAAATTTCATCGATCCTGCAATTACTATCAAGGTACGTGACGGTATCAACCAATGGTTGGATGCCCATGGCTGCAAAAGTGTTCAGGAAATAATTGGTGCTTTGGATGCGTAATTTGGATATATTAAAGAATGAGAGCGGCCAAACAGCCGCTCTCAACCAACACAAAAACTAAACTAGACTTATTTCATAAGAGAGAATTTCTCAATCCCCGCCTTACTTGATTGCAAAATTACATATTTTCTCGTTAAAATAAGCATTTCTACCAATATTTTTCCGAAGCAATGCTGATTTTCACACTATTTAACTGTTCTCGCAAGTAAGCAAGCATCCAAGATAACCATAGCAGCCATGCTTTCAACAATCGTCACGGCTCTTGGAAGTACGCAGGGATCGTGTCTTCCGCATGCTTTTATTATTGTGGGGTTTCCTTCCAGGTCAACAGTGGGTTGTTCTTTGAGAATAGTGGCAACGGGTTTGAAGGCAACTCTGAAATAAATGTCATTGCCATTGCTGATGCCGCCTTGAATTCCTCCACTATTATTGGTTGTGGTGGTGATGTTTCTTGCAGAGTGGTTAGGCGAGGCAGTATCGTCTTCGTCCAACCTGAATATATCGTTTTGTTGACTACCTCTTGTAAGAGCACAATCGAATCCGTTGCCGTATTCAAACCCCTTGGCCGCATTGATGCTCAGCATGGCTGCACCCAGTTGGGCATGCAGTTTGTTGGCTTCGGGCTCGCCCAACCCAACAGGGCAGCCTTTGATGACACAGGTGATAACCCCGCCAATCGTGTCTCCTTCTGCTTTCACAGTAGAAATGAGTTCTTCCATTTTCTCCGCTACGGCAGCATCAGGGCATCTCACGATATTGTTTTCGCTGAGCGAGATGTCGTATTTTCTATAGTCTTTATCTAAGGCAATGTCTCCTACTTGTGAGGTGTATGCATGTATTGAAATGCCATATTTGCGTAGAGCGAGTTTTGCCACAGCTCCTGCCACACATCTGCTGATGGTGATTCTTGCCGATGAACGTCCGCCTCCACGATGGTCTCTGATGCCATATTTATTAGAGTAGGTGTAGTCGGCATGAGAGGGACGATAGAGACAACGCATGTTTTCATAGTCTTGCGAATGGTGGTTTTCGTTGCGAACGATGAATCCGATGGGGCAACCGGTTGATTTCCCCTCGAACACGCCGCTAAGTAATTCCACTTTATCGCTCTCGTTTCTGGCTGTGGTGATATGGCTTTGTCCAGGCCTCCTGCGCTCCAGCTCTTGTTGGATGAATTGCATGTCGATTTCAATACCGGCAGGAAATCCGTCGATAACCCCTCCGATGGCAGGTCCATGACTTTCGCCGAAGGTGGTCAAAGTGAATATTTTACCAAAGGTGTTGCCCACTTATTGACAATAACTGTTCTATTATTATATGATATGGGGGAAGTCTTCCCTTTTTATGTGACGAAAGAATTAATGATGGCAGTGCCCGCAACCGCAACCGTCGCCGTGGTGATGGTCGTGTCCGCAGTCATTATGGCAGTCGTCGCATCCGCAACCCTCTCCACTCAATTGGTTGACAATATACTGAATCTCTTCGTTAGTCGCATCGCGTGTTTCCACTACATGCCCCTTGAAATTGAGATTTTTCCCTGCCAATGGGTGGTTCAGGTCTATCTTCACCTGATTTTCTGTTATTTCAAGAACTTTTCCGAAGAATCGTTGGCCGTCCTCATTCTGCAGAGGAAGTACCGCATCGACGAAAACATTCTCATGGTCGAAATGGCCATTGATGCAGAAAATGTTCCGGTCAAGATCTACCACGCGCTCTTCTTCGTAATCACCGTATGCCTGGTCCTTGGTAAGGCTGAAGTCGAATTCTTCGCCCTTGTTCAGATTGATGATATGATTTTCAAATTCCTCGAGCGCAATGCCAAATCCAGTGATGAAGTCGAATGGTTTCTCATCGGTGGCTTCTTCAATGAACTGCGGTTCCTTTTCGCCTGAAGCATAAAGCTTATATGCAACGGCAATGTACTTGTTTGTTGTTTGATTCTCCATAATAAGTTTGATATTTGTCTGCAAAGTTAAGATAAAAAGGCGGCAAATCAAAACAAATCGTCGTTTTTTTCTATATTCTGCTTTCCTTTTATACTATAATATGGGGTGTTGGTAAACAATAATCATCGTGTCAAGAGGCAAAAATGAAAAAGATGATATATTCTTTGATGTACGTCAAAAAAGGTTGATAATTGTAAAAACAAAGTGCTTTTTCTTACTCATGGAATGGAAAAAGCACCTAACTTTGCACCGTCAAAAGGAATTGGAGGACTCGTTTCCTCGTGTCCCGCGACTCAGGATAACATATTTAGGATAACAAAAAAAAGAAAGGAAAATGACTATGAAAAAAATGTTATTAACAGTAGTGGCCATGCTGTGCATGACAACTGCATTTGCTGAAGACAAGAACTTGAATGGCGTTAACGGAATGGAAGCCTTCAAGATGGAAGTGAACTATGGAAAATTAGGTGAGGCATTGTCGCTTACACGCGACCAGCTCGAGGCTGTGAGAGACATTCACCAGGCATTTTGTGCCGATATGATGAGTGTAGCAGCAGCAAGTGGTGATTCGCAGAAGGCCATGATGATGAATGCCATCAAAAAGGATTTAGGCTTCATGCGTATTGTTTTGAGCGCCAAACAGTACAGATTGTACTTGCGTATACTGAATGCCACGCTCAACAACCGCGGATTGAACAAGAAGGATTAAAAACATTAAAAAGAATTTGAGAGAATTTATAGGGCTGCATGTCTTTGCTGGATATGCAGCCTTTTTTGTATCCTAATGTTGACGTCTTTATATATGAATAAATGACGACTGCCAATAAAAAAATGTGGTGAGACATGTTTGAAAATCACATATTATTTATATATTTGCATCATCATTTATGAAAAAGAGAAAGAAAGCAATACTGCTCAGTATCGTCCTTTTGTGTTGCTTGATGCCGATGAAGGCTCAGCGTGCATGCTACGGCAAGATGTCATCGGTGGTGAGGCGTTTGGCTGTTGGCGAGGCGCATCCGTCTTCCATGCGAAAGGTCCGTCAGTCGCACGAGGGTTCGTTGTGTGCTTTTATACGCATTAGCGAAGACGGAAGCCGGTTGTTGCGTGACAATGGTTGTCGTGAGTTGGCCCGATTCGATGATATCTATATAGCAGACATCCCTCTTTCTCAACTTCGACATTTGTCGGTGAATGACAATGTGACACGTATTGAAGCAGGAAAAAGCTGCGCACTGACATTAGACACCACGATACAAGTGGTGAATCTTCCGCCCCTTTATGAAGGAAACCATCTTCCGCAGGCCTTTACAGGCAAAGGTGTTATAGTGGGATTGCAGGATATTGGCTTCGATTTGACACATCCCAATTTCTATGATGCCCAAACAGGCAAATGCCGCATCAGTCGTTTTTGGGACCAATTGTCTGTCGACACAATCAATAGCGGGCTTTATGTGGGGCGTGACTATACCACAGAGGATGCTATACTTGGATATGCCCATTCGTGCGATGCCCATCTCTCCGGACACGGAACGCACACTTTGGGCATAGCGGCAGGTGGAGGGTTCGACACCCAATACAGAGGAGTGGCTTTCGAAAGTGACATCTGCCTGGTGAGCAATTCCATTACATCCGACACCGTATTGATAGACGAGCCTTATCGTTATAAATACACCACAGCCACAGATGCGCTTGGATTCAAGTATATATTCGATTATGCCGACCAGCAGGGCAAGCCTTGTGTCATCTCATTCAGCGAAGGGTCTGAAGACGATTTGCAAGGCGATAACCAATTGTTCACCGAAGTGTTGGAGAAGATTACCGGTCCTGGGCGTATCTTTGTCTCCTCGGCTGGCAACGAAGGTTTTCACAACACGTTCATCCACAAACCAAAGGGAGTGGAACATACGGGGGCGTTCTTTCGGCGTTGGGGCTACGACAACGCCTTCTTGATAAAAGCCAGCGGCCATTTCACATTGCGCATGGTGGTTTATGAGTCGGCAACGAAGACCGATACGCTCTCCATCTCTTCAGAACACATCCTTTCTCTGCCCGATTCGCTCTACACCGATACGGTGAAACTGCTCAACGAAGTGTATCCGATAGAGATTCAGGCCTATCCTTCTGGATTCAATCCTCAGGAGACAGGCTATGATTTCAGCATTCAGTCGCAAACACTTTTCGGATATCATCCTTCCATCTCGTATGAATTGTTGGGAAGCGATGCCGATGTGTGCCTGTATCGCCGTTATGGAGAGATAGAGCAAAACGACATGAATCCCTTGCTCACGGCAGGAGAATGCAGCCATAGCATCTTCTCACCTGGCAGTTCTCCAGCGGCTATCTGTGTGGGAGCCACCACTCACCGCACTAAACTCATCAATTTCAAGGGCGATGAAGTGATTGAAAACTGGGGTGGTAATGGTATGCGTGCCACCTATTCTGGCATTGGCCCGACGATTGATGAGCGTATCAAGCCAGATGTCGTCGCCCCAGGAACAGCTGTCGTATCGTCGTTCAGCAGTTTTTTCCGAGACGCAAACCCGGAAACCGACATCAGAAAAGATATATCTTATTCGGAATACCAAGGGCGGAAATATCCTTGGAGCATTATCACTGGCACGTCCATGTCCACGCCCGTGGTAGCCGGAATTATTGCCTTGTGGCTTGAAGCCAATCCAAGACTCACTCCCGACGAAGTAAGGGAGATACTGCGCAAGACCTGCCGCCATTGTGATGAATCGCTGACGTATCCCAACAACTATTATGGTTATGGCGAGATTGACGCTTACAAGGGACTTCTCGAGGTGTTGCAATTGAGTGGAATGAAAGAAATCTCGAAAAATCTTCCCAGTGGATTGAAGTTTATCCCCAAAGGTAACGGACAGTTTGAAATCGTTGTAGGGCATCAGGCACCGCGTCTTGCGGAAGTATGTGTTTACAACATGCAAGGCGTCAGACAGCAGTGCCAGTTTGAAGCCATGGGCAATGACTCGTATTTGTTGGATATCCAGTCGCTTCCAAAAGGCGTCTATGTTGTTCAGGTGAACAACTCTCATGCTGGCAAATCTGGCTCTTTGCTCATCCGGCGATAGTCATCGTTATTGCCAGGATCTCATCGAATCATCTTTTTTAGGTATTTGTGCAATACCCTATTTTTAGGTATTGCAAGTGTCTTTCATTCATATTACTTTTGCAGCCGTAAATAATGATTCGATTTTAAAATTGTTCGCTAAATAAAATTCATAATGTTTTTGTATAGGTAAATCGGGGTGGCTGTGAAGTCACCCCGATGTTTTGTTGTATGGAGAAATAATACACTTGTGCAGTGGAATAGAAATGATATCCATGATGTAAACAAGACGGTTTCGCTTCCCGTAGCCATTGGTGTCAAGGATATTTCAAGGATGATTTCACGATAAGAGGATGCTTCGTCGTTTTAGCTAAGGTTTTGACGAAGCATCCCGGTGTGTCTCTCTTTTAGAAATGTATCTGTACACCTCCCATGAATGTTGCACGTGGCATGGGATATCCAGCATTTATTTCATAACTCTGTGCCAACAGGTTCTCTCCTCTCAGCCATAGGGTGATGCCTTTGGTGAGCAGATGGCTGACGGTGGCGTTCAGCAAGCAGAAATTCTCTTTCTTCTCGTTGTTGCCCACTTCGGTGTAGAGTCCGTCGATGTATTGCAGAGAGGCGTTCAGTCCCCACTTGCCACGATGGTAGTTGGCACCAAGGAACCCTTTGTATTTGGGTGCTGCAACGACGGGATGAACCATGTGGAGCAGTGAATGGTTGGTGCTGAGGCTCAAATAAGGGTTGACACGATAAGTTATTTCCAGTTCGGCACCGCTGTTTTCAATTACACCGGTGTTCACATTCTTCCTGTTCACCGTCTGAATCATATTGTCACCTTTGATATAGAACAGGTTGATGCCGTAGGAAAGAGCATTCCCCAAAAGGCGCTGCTGCCAAGACAATTCGTAGTTCCAAAGTCTTTCAGGCTCCAATTCTTCGTTAGAAGGCGGGTAAAGATACATCTCGCGCATGGTCGGATTACGGAATCCCTTTGTAGCCATTGCCTTAAGTTCGCCCGTGTGGTTAGGCCTTATCACGATGCCTCCTTGTGGAATCCATTCCGTTCCCGTGACAGAGTGGTTGTCTACTCTTACGCCTGCGTCAAGGGTGAGCCACGAAGCAATGTCTTGTCTGATATCCACATACCCTGCAATCTCGTTTCGGTGAGAACGTCCGCTTTGCTTGTTGGGCGTGTCCAGAATCTCTCCTGTGGCAATCGATGTGTAGTATGCGTTTCCGTAGATGTGATGGTAATCCACTCCAGCGGTTAACCTGTTTCCAAAGAACAGATTCATGCTTTGGAACCACGAGATGCCCGTCATGGAATCTTTCGAACGGAAATACCGGGTGGTGGGACTGTTCTGTGGATCGGCAGTGCCGTCGTTCAGCTTGTGCCTTCCGAAGTTGTTGTATACGCTGAGTGCTCCGCTTGTGTTGTGGTAGTGATTTTCCACAACAGCCGAAAGGGCTCCTCGGGTAATCCATTGGTCTGCATTCCATAGGGGAGAGGTGACTGTTCCTGGATGCGATGCATTGAAATGGGTGATGTCGGCATCGGCATAAACGTTCCAATGGTTGGAAATGTCATATCCTATTTTCATATATCCGCCGTATTGCTCAAATCCAAGGCGTGGCCGATGGTTGTCGGAACGCCCGTATTGCAAAGCTATTGTACTCGAGAATTTGCCCATTCTCGTCTGGTTGGAGGCCTCTGCCTGAATGGTGCCGTAGCTTCCTGCTCCTAATTGTATGGTTGAATGGCTTCCGTCGGTCTTGGCCTGTCGAGTCACAATATTCAACACGCCTCCCATGGCATTCGAACCGTAAAGCACAGAAGCAGGTCCTCTGAGCACTTCCACACGTTCTGCCATCAATGTCTGGTAGCTGTCGGCAATGGGATGTCCGTAGATTCCATTGTATTGAGGATGCCCGTCAATCAACACCAACATTTGTCCTGCACCGGCACTGATGCCTCTGAAGTTGATGCCTCCTGCCGCACCTCCCGACACGCCATATCCCATGATGCCTCTGCTTGTGAGCATGAATCCTGGAATTTGCTGCATGACGGTAGGAAGAACCGATGTTTGATACTGGTTGGTAAGTGTTTCCCTGTTGATAATGGATACTGTCATTGGCAGATGGCGCACATCCGTTGCATTCCTTGTCCCAGTGACAACCACTTCGTTCAACGACAGAGAGTCTTTTTGTGCATAAATGTATGCTCCGCAAAAGAGCGCTATAAGAATAGAAAAAGTCTTTTTCATAAAAGTCATAAATGGCTTAAAAGTGATAGAAATGTATATTTTTTTGCAAAGGTAATGATAATTCAACGAATAATTAAAACAAAATATAAATAATTTAAAGTTCATGATAATAAAGATTATTAATGAGGAATCATTGTAAAAAGTTTTTATAGATGAAATGATTATATTCTTCAGAACATTTTGTCGTTTCAGAATTAATGTGTACCTTTGCATGCAAAGAGTTCTTTTTTTATTCCTTCAATCGAAGAAGAAGACATCTGTTAACGACTAAAAATGAAAATCTACAAATAGGAAGGATTATTGTTATGAAGAAGATTCAATTCATTCTTTTGACACTGGTCACATCGATTTTAGTGTCGTGTGGTACTACAAGTACGGTGCCTGTTACAGGCAGAAAGCATCGTTTGAGCGTGAGCGACGAGTATGTGCTCAGCCTCAGTACACAGGAATATGCGAAGTTTATGAAATCTGCCAAGACTTCCACCAATGCCACCAATACTGCTTTGGTGAAAAGAGTGGGGCAGAGGCTTGCCACGGCAGTGGAAACCTATCTTCGTACTCATGGCTTTGCCAATGAAATACAGAATTTTGCATGGGAGTTTAATCTGGTGGCAGACAATCAGGTCAACGCATTCTGCATGCCTGGCGGTAAGATTGTGGTATACGAAGGAATTCTTCCTGTCACTCAGAACGAGGCGTCGCTGGCCATCGTCTTGGGCCATGAAATAGCTCATGCAGTGGCAAAGCACTCTGCAGAGCAGATGACCAAGTCGAGCAATTCCAGCACACTGGTTCAGCTTGGCGGAGGTGTGCTCTCTGCATTGGGCGTCGACTCTGGTGTCACTCAGGTGGCAACGGCTGCTGCTTCACAAGGACTCACCTTGCTCAACTTGAAGTATTCGCGCGACAATGAGAGTGAAGCCGACTATATGGGCTTGATTTTCGCTGCCATGGCAGGCTACGATCCCAACGTGGCTGTCTCTTTCTGGCAGAGAATGGCTGCCCAGTCGGGAGGCAATGTCGCCACTTGGATGAGTTCTCACCCGTCTGACCAGAAGCGCATTGCTGACATCCAGAAACATTTGCCGGAGGCTCTGACTTACTACAAGGCAGCTACAACGCCTGCCACAACCGTTAAGTCGACTACTTCCAAGAAGTCAACATCAACCAAAAAGACATCAAAGAGGTAATATTATAATGAATAGAAGGGGATTTGAGACGGCTGTTTCAAGTCCCCTTTGTCTTTGTTCAAGCCCGAATGAATATCCTTTTGTCCATCTTCTTCTCACCAAGGCCAAGGGGTGTGATTGACATGCCGGCCACGGTAAGCAAGTGGCTGTGCCGGAAAGGCTATACAGCCATCACCTTGTTTGGGCGCATCTATACACGCGAACAAGTGGAAGCGGACAAGTTGAACAGCACGCTCGGGGCATTGAAGAATCATGAAATGATTCATCTGCGGCAGGCTCAGAACACATGCAACTCATGGCTGGTGTTCTATTTCCTTTATATGTGGCATTCAATGCTTGCGTTGCGCTATTTCCGAAAGACACGCAACGCCGCCTATTATCTGAATCCTTTTGAGATAGAGGCCTATGTCCATATGTACGACCTCCACTATCTGGAGCGTTTCGGGAAAAAAGGAGCCGACGGATGGCGGGCCTTTGCAGGCATGTCGCTTGCCGCCCGTCTGCGCTTTATCCGCCAAAATGGTATAGGATAAGGCAAGAACAGCATAGCCAAAACCACTGGTTTACGTCCCAAAACAGCGTGCTTGCAAACTTTTGCAAACCGTTTCTGCATTTGCAAATTATTGAGAACTTGTTTTCTTGGATACTTCGATTATTTGTTTTATCTTTGCCATTGGAAAATCTGAAGAAACAAAACAATTCACGATGAATCAGTTGATGATAGCCATATTGACACAACGGGAACTATTTCTCCTTATCTTATGTACCGTGACCTACGTGGCACTCTTCGTGGTGGCCGTACAAAACAGCCGCCGCAAGATAATCCTGCTCGAGGACAGACTGGCCAAGGTGAGAGTAATGCAGGAACAGCAGCAGGCTCAAAGCCAGCAGAGCATAGAGGCCAACCAGCAGAAGATAGAGGAATTGGAGCAGTTGTTGGAGCAGCTGGACGACGAAAACTCGTTGCTGAAACTGGAGCTGGAGGAGAAGAAAGCCAAGCTCGACTATCATAATAAGGTGGCAATGATTGAAAGCGAGAAACGTAAAAACGCCGAAACAACCATCTTCGGTTCCGACATCTACAAGCAGATGCAGCAGTATATCGAAAAAGGCAAATCGATGTCACAGCACGACTGGACCGACCTCTCGCAGCTCATAGACGGCATCTACAGCGGTTTCACAGAGAAACTGTTCAGCCTCTACAAGATGACTTCGCAGGAATACTACGTGAGTCTGCTCATAAAAGCACGCATACAGCCCCGCGACATCGCCCTTCTTACAGCCCATTCCAAGGAGAGTGTCGCGTCCACGCGCAGCCGCCTATATAATAAGGTGTTTGGCAAAAAGGGCTCTTCTCGGGAATGGGACGATTTCGTGCTCTCGCTCTGATGGCGCCTTGGAGTGGAAAAAGGAATATGAACGTTCAAAATATATTAGCAAAGCAAGTAATAACCATTAAAAAACAGATGTAATTATGATAGAATATTTAGCACAACACTTATGGCAGATGTGGGCAGTAGTTGCTGTCGTCTGTCTTATCTTAGAACTCACAGCTGGCGATTTCTTCATTATCTGCTTCTCCATCGGAGCAGTGTTTGCGGCCATCTGCGATGTGGTGGGAGGTGGATTCTACATGCAGCTTTTTGTGTTTGCCCTTTTCACCGTCATCAGCCTGTTCCTGGTGCGTCCATTCGCACTGAAGTATCTTCACAAGAACGACGACAACCGGGTGAGTAATGCCGACGCGCTCTTGGGCCGCAAGGGCAGGGTGGTGGAAGCCATTGGGGCTGGCGACTATGGTCGTGTGGCCATTGATGGTGACGTATGGAAAGCCGTTGCATCGACAAATGTCAGTATTCCTGTTGGAACATTTGTGCGTGTGGTCGACCGCGAGAGCATCATTATCACCGTCGAACCCGTTGAGAGTTAATCGTATTGTAAGGAAAAAGAAACATTTCAATCATTAAAAATATTATTATTATGGACATTATGAGTTATGTATTGATTGCCATCGTAGTATGTGTCATCATTTTTGCCAAAATGGCATTGGTCATCATCCCACAGTCGGAAACCAAAATTATCGAGCGTCTGGGGCGCTATCATGCCACGCTCAAGCCTGGTATCAATATCATTATTCCTTTCATCGACAGAGCCAAGGAAATTGTTGTCCTCAATAGAGGCCGCTATGTGTACAGCAACAATATCGACCTGCGTGAACAAGTTTACGATTTCCCCAAGCAGAATGTGATTACAAAGGATAATGTGCAGACTGAAATCAACGCGTTGCTTTATTTCCAAATTGTGGACCCGTTCAAGGCTGTATATGAAATACAGAACTTGCCCAATGCTATTGAGAAACTCACACAGACCACTTTGCGTAACATCATTGGCGAATTGGAACTCGACGAGACGCTTACTTCGCGCGATACCATCAACACGAAGCTACGTTCGGTATTGGACGATGCCACAGACAAGTGGGGCGTGAAGGTGAACAGAGTTGAGCTGCAGGATATCACACCTCCATCGAGCGTGCTCAATGCCATGGAGAAACAGATGCAGGCTGAGCGTAATAAGCGTGCACAGATTCTTACCTCTGAGGGTGAGAAGGCTGCAGAAATCCTGGCATCAGAAGGTGAAAAGACAGCTATGATCAACCGTGCAGAGGCTGCCAAGCAGCAGGCAATCCTCACTGCCGAAGGTGAAGCACAGGCTCGCATCCGTAAGGCTGAGGCTGAGGCCATCGCCATCAATAAGATTACAGAGGCCGTCGGCCAGTCGACCAATCCTGCCAACTACCTCCTTGCACAGAAGTACATCCAGATGATGGAGGAACTTGCTACCGGCAACCAGACCAAGACCGTCTACCTGCCTTACGAAGCCACCAACGTGATGGGCTCTATCGGTGGCATCAAAGAACTTTTCAAGGGATAATAAATCAGGAGATTTGTTCATCTGTCACCAGCCGCTGATTTGACAAAGGCAGACCTTACGACCAGCGAAGATGGTTGTTAGGGCCAAAGCCCATTTGGCTGGCATGATTACAAACCTTCCCCATAACCAGGAAAACGGTTGTGGGGAAGGCTTTTTTTTGGTGCAAGGACCATTTCCTCGAGTGTTCGTATTTGCGCATGAGCACTCGGCTTGCCATGCTTTCGCAGTCAGGCATTGGGGCAGGAGGCAGCGATGCACCGACATACGGTTGGACTACAGGTGTTTGGAAGAATTTTGGCAAATGTTTGTAAGAATGGCAGCAAATGAATGGAAAAAATATGGCTGATGATTTAGGGAGTTATTACAGATGCTTTGTAGAACTTCTACAGATGCTTTGTAGTGCTTTTACAGATGCCTTGTAGAACTTCTACAGCACATCTGTAATAAGATTACAGAACTATCAGACAATTTCTGTAATTCCATTACAAGGGGCCTTGTAAATTGCAATCTACTCATAAAGAGCATGAAACCCATGGGTGGAATGTGCTAGGAATAACAGAAGGAACTATTTGTTGTGCTTCTACCGGATGATAGTTGCGAACCATGCAACTATCTGATTTCCAGTGATAAATAACAAACTGTTTGGCGATTATATCTTTTTTAACATTTTTCTTGCACCGAACTTGGGTAGAAAATGAACAATTGTGAAATAATTTTCATATCTTTGCAAAGAGAATGAAGTGTAACCAACACAAGTATGTTTCAAGACAACAATCAAAAGAAACTTTAAGATATGGAATCAAGCGCAAAACTTTATGTTTTTAATTACAGCGAAGCAAAAACCTATTTGTGGGCTACGGTGTTTGTGGCTTGCAATCTGGTGCTGCCCCAGTTGTTTCATCTCATTCCACAAGGAGGATTCATCTTCGCTCCGCTTTCGCTGGTCATTCTGGCCGGTTCGTACAAGCTGGGTTGGCGTGTGGGCTTGTTGGCAGCCGTTGTTTCGCCTTTGTTGAACCATGTGCTGACAGGTATGCCTGCCTGGGGAGTGCTCTCGGTGATGATGCTCAAACTGGTGTTGCTGGCTCTGATTGCCGGATTCACTGCTCAACATTTCAAGAAGGTGACGCTGCCGCTGATTGTGGCTGTGGTGATGGCTGCCGAATTGTTGGGCGGCTTGGGTGAACTAGCACTGACGGGAGGCATTGCCGCCACGCTGCAAGATTTCACATTGGGTTGGCCTGGTCTGCTTTTGCAGGTGGTTGGCACCTATCTCATTTGTAAGTATATTTGATATAGCGGTTCGAAACGGTTTTGTTTCCAACCCTCTGGGCATGGAATCTGCTATTTCACAGGTTCCATGTGGATGGTGATATGTGTCTGTCTGCCGAACCGTTGTTTTAGCTTTTGTTCGATTTGGGTGGCCAGATGGTGGGCTTCATTGAGCGACATGTTACCGTCCATGCGTACATGTGCCTCGATGGCAGTGCGGTTTCCGATGGTTCGTGTGCGCAGGTTGTGAGGCTCGTAAACGCCTGGCAACGAGTTGATGATTTTCTCTATCTCGTGCTCTGTCTCCTCTGGCAGAGAACTTTCGGTGAGTTCTCCGATGCTTGTCTTCAGCAGCTTGACGGCCACTTTCACCAAAAGTGCGCCCACAATGATGGATGCCAGCGGGTCGAGCACAGCCCATCGCTGCCCCAGCAGGATGGCTCCTCCAATGCCCACGGTGGTTCCTATCGACGAGAGCGCGTCGCTTCGGTGATGCCAGGCATTGGCAATGAGAGCCTGCGAATTGACTGCTCGTCCGCGAAAGGCGGTGTATTGATAGAGAATCTCTTTGATGACGACCGACAGTATAGCAGCCCAGAGGGCAATCCATCCTGGTGGTTGCAGTTGGTTCCCTTTGCACCAAGAGAGCAGTTTCTCGCCTCCGGCGAAGAGTATGCTTGTGGCGGCAGCCACCAATGCCAGTCCGATGAAGAGCGTTGCAATGGTTTCGAACTTGCCATGACCGTAGTCGTGGGAGTCGTCTTGTGGTTTTGCGCTGATTTTCACGAACACAAGAACCACCAAGTCGGTGATAAAGTCGGAGAGCGAATGCACGGCATCGGCAATCATTGCCGAGCTGTGACCAATGGTCCCGGCAATAAATTTGAAAGTGAGCAATGCCACATTGCAGGCACTTCCAGCCAGTGTCACTCTGAAAATCTCTCGTTCTCTACGGCTCATGTCTTGTTTCTGTCGTTTATTGCGACGGGCAAAAGTAATGTATTTTTTCATTACAGCCAAATAATTCGCGGCAAAACATGTTGGCTTCTTTTAAAAAGAAGGCGGCTCCTACCTTATGGCAGCGTGGGCGTTCAACCATTTTTACACCTCGACATGCTTTCTTTGTAAGGGCGCGGTGATAATATGAACAAAAATGGAAAATTATTGTTCGCTCTGATTTATAATTCGGAAAAAAGAACTATTTTTGCAATGGAAATGGAAACAAGTCTACATATCAATTGGAACGAAAAAGAGAAATCGGAGCAGGAAAGGCTGCACGATGAGTCGCTTATGGCCGAAATGAGGGCACGGGTGAAGGTGATAGCCTTCGATGCCGATGACACGTTGTGGGACTGCCAGTCGCATTTCGAGGCTGTGGAGCATGCTTATTGCCTCATGCTTTCCCGTTGGGGTGACGAGCAGTACATATCGCAAGAGCTGCTAAAAACTGAAACCGCCAACATGGCAGAGTTGGGCTATGGATGCAAGGCATTCACATTGTCGCTGGTAGAGAATGCCGTGAAGGTGAGCGGAGGTGAGATTACATCGGAAGAACTCTTGAAGATTCAGGACCAGGGGCGCAGTCTCTTGCGCATCCCCGCCACTCCGTTGCCGGGCGTTGAGGCTACGTTGGAGACGCTTCGCGCATGCGGGCACTACAAGTTGGTGGTGTTCACCAAGGGTGAAATCCAGGACCAAGAGAACAAACTGAGGCGCTCCGGGTTGTGGAACCTGTTCCAGCGTGTGGATGTTGTGGCTGACAAGACGCAGCGCCACTACCAGAATCTTTGTGAAACGCTTGGCATTCGCCCGGAAGAGCTGCTGATGGTGGGCAACAGTTTCAAGTCGGACATCGAGCCGGTGCTGGCCATTGGCGGTTATGCTGTGCACATTCCGTTTGAGGTGGTGTGGGCCCATGAGCACATGGAAGCCTACGACCATGCGCGGTTGATGTCTGCTCATCGTTTCGAAAGACTGAAAGACCTTGCCTGAGGGCTGGTTTCATCCTAATGACATCTTAGAGGAAAGCAGACCGTTAGGTAGAAGACAGTTCCGTTATCCATTGTGTTTGAGAATTCTAAAACAAGAAGAAATATGATAAATGTATGCATAGTGGCGGGCGCGCGCCCCAATTTCATCAAGGTGGCACCGCTGATTCGTGCCATCATGAAGACCGAGGGAATGGCCTATCAACTGGTGTATGCCGGGCGCGAAGACGACCCGACGCTTGAGGGAACCCTGTTCGACGACCTGCAGATAGGCCGCCCCGATGTGTTCCTGGGTGTGGACAGTCAGAGCCTAAACGAAATTACGGGGCAGGTGATGGGAGCGTTCGACCATTATTTGGATGCTTTTCCAGCCGACACGGTTATCGTTGTCGACGACCTGGCTTCTACCATGGCTGCAGCCATCGTCACCAAGAAGCGTGGCATCAGGTTGGCTCATCTGGTGGCAGGGACCCGCAGCTTCGACATCAAGATGCCCAAGGAGGTGAACCGCTTGGTGATAGACGGGTTGAGCGACTTGCTTTTCACCGCGGGCATCAGCAACAATAACATCACCAACCGTGAGGGAGCCGAGCAGCACAGGGTGTATATGGTAGGCAACATATTGATAGACAACATCCGGTTCAATCACTCACGGTGGCTGCGTCCGGCCATCATGGACGAGCTTTCGCTGAAAGAAGGCGAGTACATCGTGTTCACGCTCAACCGCAAGATGCTCATCGACGACCAAGAGAAGATGGGAGCATTGATGGGAGCCATGTTGGAAGGCATGAGCACGCAGCATGACGGAAAGCAGATTCCTATTGTTGCTCCTTTGCGCGGCAAGGCAAAAGAGGTGGTTGCCAAGCTCACAGAAGGTTGCCGGAACGTGATGATTGTCGACTCGTTGCCTTATCTGGAATTCGGCTATCTCACAGCTCATGCCAAGGGCATTGTTACCGACAGTGGCAACGTTGCCGAGGAAGCCACCTTCAACGGCATACCATGCATCACCCTGAACAGCTACACCGAGCATATAGAAACCGTGAAGACGGGCAGCAATGTGTTGGTGGGAGAGGAGCCTGAAAAGCTGAAAGAAGCTATGGCAAACATGTTGTCTGGCAGTTGGAAGAAGTGCGGTTTGCCTGACCGATGGGATGGTCGCACTGCGGAGCGCATTGTGCAGATTCTGAAGTCGGACGATAGCCATCCGGAAAGCTGACGCAGGCGATTCGGTATGCTTGTAGAAGTCGTTTTGACTGCTTGTCACCATCCTCGGGAGAAGCAACCAAAAAGGTTTCTTCGTTGTGCATTTTAGCCTAAAATATATAACATTTATAATAAAGACAAACTATTAGCGATATGAAGAAAATAGCAATGATTACCGGTGCCACCAGTGGTATTGGCAGGGCATGCGCACTTCGATTTGCAGAAGGGGGATATGATTTGATTCTGACCGGACGCAATGCCGATAAGTTGGAGGCTGTGAAACAAGCAGCCGAAAACAAAGGAGCGGAAGTGCTCACACTGCAATTCGATGTGCAGAAAAGGGAGTGCTGTGAAGAGGCGGTGGCTTCGCTACAAGGCAAATGGAGCCAGATAGATGTGTTGCTCAACAATGCCGGCTTGGCTCTCGGTTTGGAAAAGGAGTACGAAGGGAGTATGGACGATTGGGAAACCATGATAGACACCAATATCAAAGGCCTGCTCACCATGACTCGCCTGATAGTGCCTCGCATGGTGGAGCGCAACCATGGGCATGTCATCAATATCGGTAGTGTTGCAGGCGATGCCGCTTATGCTGGCGGGGGCGTTTATTGTGCCACCAAGGCAGCTGTGAAGGCAATCACCGACGGCCTGCGCATTGATGTGGCAGAGTCGGCAGTGAGGGTGACGAATGTGAAGCCGGGCTTGGTGGAAACCAACTTCAGCGTGGTGCGTTTCCATGGAGACAAAGACCGTGCCGACCATGTTTATCAAGGTATTCAACCGCTCACAGGCGATGATATTGCTGATGTAGCCTTCTATGCCGCTTCAGCTCCCGAACATGTGCAGATAGCCGAGGTGCTGGTGTTGGCTACTCATCAAGCAAGTGGTTCGGTGATTCATCGCGACATGAACCGGAAGGAGAATCTTTCCTGACACTCCATTCGAAGGAGGCTGTCAGTGGCAGATGGTCGCTATATCCTTTAAGATATTTATATCCACGATAATTGCGGCGGGGTTGCACTCCGCCGTAATTGTTGTCTTTTTCCATGAGGAACGGAGCGTCATGGATGGTGCATGAACGGAAATATTTCTGCATGGAACGGCTTATGAGGATATGGTCGATGCTGTCCCAACGGCCTTTGTATTTATAGGTTCCCTTGGCTCCGTGGCTGCCAGAAGCTTGCGATGACACATCATCCATGTTGTTGGCAATGATTGTTTGAAGAACGGGCGAGTCGGTGTTGTCATTGAAGTCTCCGGCTATTATGATGTTTGGGTGAGGTGTTTGTTGCCGAATTGAGTCGATGGCATTGTTCAACTGCTGGGCGACAAGCATACGGAAAGGACGTGTGGCAAGGTTTCCGCCGAATTTGCTTGGTGCGTGGACGACAAAAACATGCAAGGTGTCGCCGTTTGCCACTTGACCGCTGGCATAGAGAATGTCGCGTGTCGGACGCATGTTCTTGAGAGGATTGATGCGTAATGGATGGCTGTTGATGAGCTTGAAGGTGTATGGGTTGTACATCAATGCTACGTCAATGCCTCTCAAGTCGGGACTGTTTGTCATCACATATTGGTAGCCGGCGTTTCTCAGTAGGGAACGGCGGGTAAGGTCGTGCATGGTCGTGTCGTTCTCCACCTCACATAGTGCGACCAAATCGGGCAGCGACCAGGTCTGTCCTTCTTCACCGCAAGAGATAATCTCTTTGGCAATGTTGTTGAGTTTGTCCCAATAACGTGTCCGAGTCCATCTGCGTTGACTCTCTGCTGTGTATTCCGCATCGTCTTTTATGCTGTCTTTCTTGGCGTCGAAGAGGTTTTCGCAATTCAGTTCCACAAAAGTGAAGATGCTTAGTATTAGATAGGTGAGCATAAGGTCAGCCTTTCACATTGTTGCGTATTTTTGAGATATACGATTTCATTCCGTCAGAATCCTTGTTGTCGATGATTTCAAGAAGCTGCTTCAATTCGGTGCGTATCTTCGACACTTGCCCGCTGGTATAAGGGTTGAAGAGAATTTCCTGGAGCAGATAGTCGTCTTCGCTAAGCACACCTTTGGCAATGCGCATGTGGCGTTTGAATGTGGTGCCGGGCGCATCCTGGTGTTTCATCACGGCTGCAAACACAAATGTGCTTACAAAAGGTATGGAAAGAGAGTAGGCCACAGTCTTGTCGTGCTCCTCAAAAGAATATTCGTAGATGTTGAGCCCCAGTTTCTGGTAGAGGTCTTTGAAGAAGAGCCGTCCAATGAAGTCGCCTTCGTTGATGATGATGGCATTTTCCTCATGCAGTTGGTTCAGGTTGGCGAAGGTGGGACCAAACATCGGGTGCGTACTGACATAGTGCATTCCTGAGCTTTCGTAAAAATCTTTCAAGTCGGTTTTTACCGATGCTATATCGCTTATGATACAGTCTTTTGGAAGATAGGGAATGATTTCCTTGAAGGCCGAGATGGTATATTTCAGTGTCACCGCATTGATGACAAGTTCGGGTTTGAAATCCTTAATCTCTTCCAACGATGTGAATCGCAGGGTGTTATAGGTGAATCTCAGCCGTTTAGGGTCTTTCTCGAAGACGGCTGTTTCGTGTTCAAAACTGAGCAGGTCGAGGAAGAAACTTCCCATTTTACCTGCACCCATCACTAATATTCTCATAAAAAGAACAAATTGTTTATATGATAAAATGTAAATATCTATTATTCAGAACTATTGACTTCTCTCGGTTGGGAATCATTGATTGATGATTTCTATCTGTTGCCTGACACTTTCTTCGTGAATAGATTCAAAAACAGACTTCACAAACGAGGGTTCCATGCCGCAGATGGCACCTTGGGCGCCGCGTTTCTCCAGTATCTCACTGTATCGTTGGGCTTGGAGCACAGTCATGTTGTGCTCTTTCTTATATTGTCCAATTTCACGACAGATGCGCATACGTTTGGAGAGAAGGTCCATCAGATCGTTGTCTATTTCATCAATCTGCTTGCGCAGTTGGTTGATACCTTCGGTGGTAACCGTTTCGTCGCGGACAACAAGCAGCCCGAGAATATAGTCGAGAACATCGGGTGTGACCTGCTGCTTGGCATCACTCCATGCTTTGTCGGGGTCGCAATGGCTTTCCACGATTAATCCGTCGAATCCCATATCCATGGCTTGTTGGCATAGCGGGGCGATGAGCTCACGTCTTCCTCCTATATGGCTTGGGTCACAAATCAAGGGCAGTTCGGGAATACGTCTGTGGAGTTCTATAGGCAGTTGCCACATGGGCATATTGCGGTAAATCTTCTTGTCGACACTGGAGAATCCCCTGTGAATGGCAGCCATTCGTTTGATGCCTGCTTGGTTGATGCGCTCCAATGCTCCAATCCACAATTCCAAATCCGGACTCACGGGATTCTTCACAAACACGGGAATGTCAACTCCTCTCAGTGCATCGGCAATGGCCTGCATGGCGAAAGGATTGGCGCTTGTTCGTGCTCCTATCCAAAGTATGTCGATACCATATTTCAGGCATAACTCAACATGTTTGGGAGTTGCCACTTCGGTAGTAACGAGCATGCCGGTCTCCTCTTTTACTCGTTTCAGCCAAGGAAGAGCTTTTTCTCCATTCCCCTCGAAACCACCTGGCTTAGTGCGTGGCTTCCATACTCCAGCACGAAAGTTGTGGCATCCTTTGTCAGCCAATTGTCGTGCGGTTGTCATCACTTGTTCTTCTGTCTCTGCCGAACATGGTCCAGCTATGACGAAAGGACGTTTGTTGTCGCTTGGTAAACTTAAAGGTTGAAGTTCCAGTTCCATATGTTTTGTTATTGATGTTTGTTCTATTACAATTCTGAAATCACATTTTTTATACGGCATAAAGCCTCTTTGATATTCTCTTCGTTGGCGCACAGACTGATTCGGATATACCTTTTGCCGTTGCTTCCGAAAATGAATCCAGGGACGATAAACACACGCGCTTGGTGGAGTACACGTTCTGTCAGTTCTTCTGCATCGGTGTATTGTTCAGGGATTCTCCCCCACAAGAACATGCCTTTTTGGTTCTTGTCGAATGTGCAGCCAAGGGTGTTCATGATTTCCTCTGCAATCAGTCGGCGTCGACGGTAGGTGTTGATGTTTGCTTCGCGATGCCATTCGATGCTGTTCTGATATGCCTCTGCCGCGGCAAGCTGTATGCCTCGGAACGTGCCGCTGTCAATGTTGCTCTTTATTTTCAGAATCCACTGGATGAATTGGGCGTTTGAGGCGCACAAACCTACACGCCAACCAGGCATGTTGTGGCTTTTGCTCATCGAGTTGAGCTCTATGCAGCAGTCTTTTGCTCCTTCCACTTGTAAAAGAGATAAAGGTTTTTCGTTGAGGATGAACGAGTAAGGATTGTCGTTCACCACTACGATGCCGTGTTTTTTTGCAAATCCAACCAGGCGCTCATACGTTTCCATCCTTGCATTTCCCCCTGTAGGCATATTGGGATAGTTGGTCCACATCAGTTTAACGTGGCTCAGGTCCATCTTTTCCAAAGCATCGAAATCGGGTTGCCACCCGTTGTTCTCCAACAAATCGTAGTTGACGATTTCTGCTCCGAGGATTTTGCTGAGCGAAGTGTAAGTGGGGTAGCCGGGATTAGGCACCAGCACCTTTTCTCCGGGATTGACAAAGGCGAGAGTGATATGCAGAATACCCTCCTTGCTTCCAATCAGTGGAAGTATCTCGTTTTGGGCATTCAGCTCCACTTGGTACCACCGCTTGTAGAAGTCTGCCATTGCTTGGCGCAGTTCGTTGGTTCCCATCGTTGGTTGGTAACCGTGGGCATTGGGGTTGTTTGCCACTTCGCATAGCTTATCAACAGTTTGCTTTGACGGCGGCATATCAGGGCTGCCAATGGCAAGACTGATGATGTTCTTGCCTTGAGCATTGAGTGCAGCCACTTCTTTCAGTTTTCTGCTGAAGTAATACTCGCTTACCAATTCCAGTCTTTTTGCTGGTTGTATGTTTTTTTCATTCATAATCTGTTACTTTCATTACCATTTACACTACATTCAGTCTTACTTGTTTCATGTTCTGGACAGAAATCTTTTTGTCGCATTGCCAACTCGTTTATTCGTTGTTTCTTAAGGGAGTATCGTCGATGGCGTTGAAATTGTTTTGCTCTGCCGAGCATTCCAAGTCAGTTCCCTAAATACTCCCCTAGTATTTTCAGCTCGCGGGTAAGGGGAGCGATAGCATCTACCGACTGTCGATATCGGGTAAGGTCGTTGTAGGTGACATCCACGTAGAAAAGATATTCCCATTCACGTCCTATGATTGGCAACGACTGAATTTTTGTCAGGTTTATTTTGTAGAACGACAAGATGCTCAGCACCTGTGACAAGGAGCCTTCTTCGTGAGGCAGAGAGAAAACAAGACTTGCTTTGTTGACCTCGTTCAGCGGACGCATGAAATCTGCTTTCATTGGATTGCAAACCACGAGGAACCTTGTGAAATTGTGCTTGTTGTCCTCGATGTGGTCTTCAAGTATACGCATGCCATTTATTCTTGCAGCTTCGCTGCTGCAGATGGCAGCCCATCCTTTGCATTGGTTCTCTTTGATATAAATGGCCGCGCCAGCTGTGTCGTCTGTTTCCACTGCTTTGAGATTGGGGTGTTGGTTGATGAATCGGCGGCATTGCATCAAAGCAACAGGGTGGGAGTGTATTTCCTTGATGGTAGTCCAGTCGTCTTCAGGCAGACAGCAACAGCAGTGGCTGATGTGCAGTTTGTGTTCTCCAACAATTGTAGTGCCTGAGTCGCGCAGTAATTCGTAGTTGTGCAATAAACTTCCTGCGATGGTGTTCTCAATGGCCAACATGCCGATGGCTGTTGGGTCTTGCTTGAGATTTTCAAACACCTGTTCAAATGAGGAACAGCATATCAGTTGAAGCTGTTCGTCTTTGAAATACTGGTGGGCGGCAATGTCGTGGAACGAACCTGTCAATCCTTGTATTGCAATTCTTTTCATCTTATTAGTCTTTCGTTTGTGTCACTGGTCTTTTCTTAAATGAAAAACCCCGCCTCTTATTGTGAAGCGGGATTTTGAAGTATTTTGTATTCTCTTCTTTTCTCTTTGGAATTTACATGCAACTTCCCGCTTCACAGTGTCCTGCAAAGTAAAAATAGAAATAATAGAAAGATGCATTCCTTGTGTTCATAAATGTCTATTTTAATGATTTCGTTTGCAAAAGTAATTTTTTTCTTTGAACTAAACAAACATTTTGCTACTTTTTTGTGTAAAAAACTTACAAGTGCCAGATTTTTGATGGCTCAGAAGACATGTGATGACACCATACGACTAAGGCTGGTCGTACAGCTTCTTCCACTTCTCGTATCGTTTATACAGATTGGCAGGACCATCGCTGTACCATCCGTAACCATTGCGCCTCTCGTAGCCAATTTCACTCAGGTGTTTTCTTGGAATGCCATCGCGGTCGCAGAAGAATGGTTGTTCTGTTTCGAAGTCATAATACCTTGCCCATAAAGGTCCGGCATTTGCGTCTTCCACAACCCGTCGATCATATTGTCCGTTCTCGTTTTTGTAGGTCTCCACTCTTATTCCCATTAGTTTGTGAGCTTCAAACCATTTCATTGCCCCATGAACAGCAGCTTTGATACGGCTGTCTGGATGGGGTATTTCCATGAGCAGTCTGACGAGCGATGCACTCTCGGACGAACAGTAAGATGCCAATTCAAAAGACCGGGCAGCTGTGGGTTTCAAAGTCACACGGTCGTGCTGCTGGCACCATACGGTTGGTTCCCCGTTCACCACAATCTGTGTATTCAAGATGCACTCAACGCCTTTTTCGAATGAATTGCTTAAACGTTTCTTCAGTTTTTCATCAATCAAGTTCTTGAAGGGAGCCTTACCATCGCGGAGATCCCTAATCACCTTCAGTGTCTGCACCATGGCATTGTCGTTGAAAGTGATGTGCACTTGGTAGCCTCTGTTTTCAGGCCAGAACTGCGGCCAACCACCATTCTTATACTGTCCGCTAAGCATAAAGTCCACGCCCTTCAAGAAAGCCTCCTTGTATTTTTTCAGGTCTTCTTTGTCATCGGGATTGTTTTGTGCGGACAATATGTTATACAGTCGAGCGAGATAAGTCATCTCAGTAATTGTGGCGTCGTTGTCGGTAGTAGAGTCGTTACGCTTTTTCTTGTCGGCCAAAATCACTTTCCTTTCCTCTCCCAGTTCGCGGTGTATGGGCAGGTTTTTAGGCCAACCACCCGTATTGCGCTGATAGTCGAGCACATTTTGCGCGATGCGCCTTGCCTCTGGTGTCATGAAGAACTCATCGGGGTAGGAGCGTGCTATCTGTTTCCATTCACGCGAGGTATAACTATAGTCGCGGTGTCCCTGTGGATGTTGTGCATAAACCATGGCAGTTGCCATGAATACCATTATGATACAGATACAGACTTTTTTCATCATTAATAAGTAAAATGTTCTATTTTTTAACGTGCAAACAATGTTGGTGTAATCAAAAGGAGCGGGAAATATTGTCTTTCATTTTACAAAAAAATAATAGGAGAACTATGTTATGCTATCAAAAAAGATGCTAGCCGTGTTATTACTCGACCACGGAAAAGGTTTGCAATAATGTACGAAAGGTACTACTTTTTGTGGAAAAATCCAAAATATTGTTATAGATACGGTTGCATAACAAAAATAATGGTTAATTTAGCGGCGTAATTCAAATGGAAGATGAATAAGGTTTGTCTTTTTGTCATATTGCTTTTGACAGTAACTCTCAGAGTAAGTGCCCAAGAGAAGGCAGATTCGACCAGGCACGGCAAGATTGCTGAAACAGCATTGCCGGCAAATGCTTCTATGGCATATTCCGACTCGGTTGTCGGACAGGAACGATGGATGAATCCTGTTGTTCGTTATCGTCAACAACTGGATTTGCCGGGTTCTGATTCCCTGCATCTTCCTGTGCTCACGCGTTTCGGACAGATGCCTTATTTGAGCATGTTTCCATATTACTGGGGTGGTTATCCCTCGTGGTCGTTGCATAAGGGATTGAATGTCAGTTTGGGCGCCAGTGTGTTTGCACAATTCGGCAAGCACGCCTATCATGGTGCCGGTTTTTCGCAAAACATCTCCATGATGTATGCCATGCCCCTGACAAACAAGCTGTCGTTTGCATTAGGCGGCTATTTTAACAACCTGTCTTGGGCTCATGACAGTTATCGTGATGCCGGACTGAATGCTGTGTTGGGCTATCGGTTCAATGAACGATGGGAAGCCTATCTCTACGGACAGAAGTCTTTGATGGACAAAAGGATACCGATGCCACTTTATGATGTGAGTGACATCGGCGATAGGATAGGTGCCGCTGTGAAATATAATGTGTCACCAAGTTTCAGCATTCAGTTGAATGTGGAGTCGCGTGACTACCATAATGCTCCTTTCATTCCTTACATGGACACACGCGACACTGGGAATTTTAGGAGGGAGAGATAGTTAGTCGACCAGCTTCAACCGCAAGCTGTTTAGCACCACGCTTACACTTGAGAAAGCCATGAGGGCACTTGCCCACATGGGCGTTATCTGCCAATCGGCACCGAACAAGTAGGGTAGTCCGGCGGCTAGAGGAATGCAGATGATATTGTAGATAAAAGCCCAGAACAGGTTCTGGCGGATGGTGCCCACAGTCTTCTTCGAGCATGCTATGGCGTCGGGAATGCGTCGCAGGTCGGTTCCCATCAGTGTGACTTGCGCCACATCCATGGCGATGTCGGTTCCTTTTCCCATGGCGATACTGACATCCGCCGCTGCAAGCGCCTGTGTGTCGTTGATTCCGTCGCCTACCATGGCCACCTTTCTGCCTTCAGCCTGCAATTTCCGAACCAAGTCCTCCTTGTCTTGTGGCATCACTTTGCTATGCCAATGCTTGATGCCTGCCTTTTGGGCCCAGTAGGCAACGGCATTCTCTTGGTCGCCGCTCATCATATAGACGTCGATGCCTTGCTCCTGAAGCGACGTCATTGCCTCTCGGGCATGGGGTTTCAGTGTTTCCCTTTGTTCCAGTTCTACATCTTTTGTACCGCTGACCGTCAGGTCCATGTTGGGTATGGTTAGCGTTCCTGTCTTGTCGATGATAAGTGCGTTGATGTTGCGGATGTTTTCAAGAGCGGTGGCATCTTTGATGAGAATGTTCTTTTGTGCCGCCTTTCCTATTCCAACCATCAAAGCCGTTGGGGTGGCCAGTCCCATGGCGCAGGGACATGCAATCACCAATACGCTGACGGCAGAGAGTACGGCGTGCGGCAACTGTGCCTCGCCTCCAATCATCCACCACAGCAAGAAGGTGACGACGGAGATGGCTAACACCGAGGGTACAAATATCATGGCAACCTTGTCGACCACCCGTTGTACGGGGGCTTTGCTTCCTTGGGCTTCCTGTACCATACGAATGATGTTGGCAAGCATGGTGTCTTTGCCTATCTGCTCGGCCCGGAACTGTAGAGACCCTTGTTTCATGATGGTGCCGGCAAATACCTTTTCACCGATGTTCTTGAATGCCGGTATCGGTTCGCCGGTTATCATGCTCTCGTCGATTGTTGGCTCTGCACCTTGTGTAATGGTGCCGTCAACAGGTATTTTTTCTCCTGCTTTCACTTCGATGACATCGCCTTTTTGCAATGTTGAAATGGGAACTTCCTCGCCTGTAGCCAGTCGGGCGGTCTTAGGTGCTAGTCCCATAAGCGCCCTGATGGCAGAAGCGGTTCCTTTCTTCGCGCGCTCTTCCATCAGCTTACCTGTCAACACGAAGGTGATAATCATGACGGATGCGTCGAAATAAGTGTTCCAACTGATGCCGCGCGAACCCCAAAACTGTTCACCCCAGAACGTGTTGAAAGTGGAAAAAAGGAAAGACACGCCAGTAGACATGGCTACCAACGTGTCCATATTGGTCATGCCGTGGGTTAGCAGCTTCCACGCATTGACAAAAAACGGTTTTCCACAATAGACGAGATTGGCGAGAGCGATGATGAGCATCACCTGATTGGCGTAATCCACACGAATCCATTTCATGGAGATAGACATTACCAGAATGGCAAAAAGCCATGAGGTGAGGACTCTTTTGAGAAGCTGTCGATAGCTGCTTTTCTCTATTTCCAAAACACTTTGCTCCTCATCGATGGCAAGGTCGTAACCTATCTTTACGATTTCCTCCTTCATTTGTTGAGGAGAAATCGATTTCGGGTCGAATTCCACCAAAGCGGTGCGCGATGCATAGTTGACTGTTGCCAGATGAATACCATCCAGCTGGTTCAGCCGACGTTCCACATTGGCTGCACATGCAGCGCAACCCATGCCAATGACGGCTATCGTTTTCTTTTCCACTGGTATTAAAGCAATTTAAAAATGTGTTTACAGGTATGATGGTTTTATTATTATTCCTCCTTGTCATCGCCGAAGAATCCTTTCACCAGTCCGTCGAGAGCTTTGCCAACTTCGTCCTCAATTTTGTCTTTAACTTTGGCAGACACGTCGTCGATGGTTTGGTTGATAATGCCTTTCACATTGTCTTCAATGGTTGTAGAATCGTTGGCAATGCTTTTGACACCAGGAACGGCACCTATCAAGTTGTCCCACAGCTTGTTGGTTTGCTGGTCGACAAGTCCTTGCAGGTCTTTCTTATTGAAAAGCACCCATACATGATTGAGCACTCCCACCGAGAGAGTATGCCTTTCGCCATTGAGTTCGGCATTGGCAAGACTGAACACCAGATAGTTGTCTACATTGATGTTGCTTTCGAGTGTGATGTCCACCAATTTAGAAACGACAATGTTTCCAAGTACAGCCCAACTGCCTACTTTCCCTGTAAGAGAACTGGTTACGGCGGAACTAACCTCGCTGTTGATGGCTTCCTTGTGGTCGTACTTGTCAGGACAAGTGACAGCAAAAAGGATAAGCACTCCGATGATGATGGTAAGAATCCACCACTTGCGCGAGCTTCTACGTTCTTTCTTTTCTGCTTTCAGTGCTTTTTGCGCTTGAGCTTCGTCATACTTTTCGATGTTCATGGCCTTTGTTGTTTTTAGATTAATACACTTCTGTTTTATTAATGATGCTGAGAAGAACGGAAAACGATGACATTTCTTGAGTTGTTGCCATGTTGAGTTCAAATCAGCTGCAAAATTACATTTTTTTCTTTTTCTATAAGTAAAAGACGCTGCTTTTACAACATTGTTTAAGCAAAGATAAGAAAATATTTTCATTATGTAGCAGGATTTCGCGTTATTCCATACATTTGTTGTCGGAAAGAGTAAAGAGCAAGCCTATCTTCAATTGATAAAATAGTTTAAATAGCAGTATGTTTTTGAGTGGGATTGCAATAAAAGTGTTATTTTTGCAAGTTGAATTAAGTAAGGTTATTGTATAAATATGTTTGAGAATTTAAGCGACAGACTTGAACGGTCGTTCAAGATACTTAAGGGTGAAGGGAAAATCACCGAGATTAATGTAGCTGAAACGTTGAAAGATGTGCGTCGTGCTTTGTTGGACGCCGATGTTAACTATAAAGTAGCAAAGACTTTTACCGACACTGTCAAGCAAAAGGCTATGGGCATGAATGTGCTCACCGCTGTGAAGCCTGGTCAGTTGATGGTGAAGATAGTGCATGATGAGTTGGCTGAACTGATGGGTGGCGAGACCGTTGGCTTGAAGCTCGAGAATCGCCCTGCCATCATTCTGATGTCTGGTCTGCAAGGTTCTGGTAAAACAACCTTCTCTGGCAAGCTTGCCAATATGCTGAAGAAAAAGCAGCACAAGAAGCCTTTGCTGGTTGCTTGCGACGTTTACCGTCCTGCTGCCATCGAACAGTTGAAAGTGGTGGCCTCTGCAGTGGAAGTGCCTGTCTATAGTGAGGATGGCAACAAGAATGTGCTGGAGATAGCCAGTCATGCCATCCAAGAGGCAAAGGCAAAGGGCAATGATGTGGTAATCATCGATACTGCGGGCCGTCTGGCAGTCGACGAGGAGATGATGAACGAGATTGAGTCGTTGAAAAAATCGGTGAATCCTGATGAGACATTGTTCGTGGTCGACTCCATGACCGGCCAGGATGCAGTCAACACAGCCAAGGAATTCAACGACCGCCTCGATTTCGACGGAGTGGTGCTTACCAAGCTGGATGGTGATACTCGTGGCGGTGCTGCCCTGAGTATCCGTACTGTTGTTACGAAGCCTATCAAGTTCATTGGTACCGGCGAGAAGATGGAGGCCATTGATGCCTTCCATCCAAACCGAATGGCCGACAGAATTCTCGGAATGGGTGATGTGGTGTCTCTTGTTGAGCGCGCTCAGGAACAATACGATGAAGAGGAGGCTCGTCGGCTCTCGAAGAAAATTGCCAAGAACAAATTCGATTTCAACGATTTCCTCGGGCAAATACAGCAGATCAAGAAGATGGGTAACCTCAAGGACCTTGCTTCTATGATACCTGGCGTGGGAAAACAACTGAAAGACATAGATGTTGACGACGATGCCTTCAAAGGAATAGAAGCCATCATTCAAAGCATGACTCCCAAAGAACGCACCAATCCTGAAATATTGAACACCAGCCGCAGAATGCGTATTGCAAAGGGCTCGGGTACGAATATCCAAGAGGTTAATCGCCTGATAAAGCAGTTTGACCAAACGCGTAAAATGATGAAGATGGTAACCAGTGGCGGTATGCGTAACATGATGGGTGCCATGAGGAACATGAAGGGTGGCGGAATGCCTAACTGATGTTTGACAAGTTCTCGCGGTAAAGAATAAATCTTATGAGTTACAAAATAATCGACGGAAAGGAAACTGCTTCCAGAATCAAGGAAGAAATAGCAGTAGAAGTGAACGAGATGTTGGCCAATGGAGGCAAGCGCCCTCATTTGGCAGCTATTCTCGTAGGGCACGATGGTGGTAGCGAGACTTATGTAAAGAACAAGGTCATTGCCTGTGAGGCATGTGGCTTTACGTCAACGCTCATCCGCTTTGAGGATGATGTCACTGAAGAAGAATTGCTGGCAAAGGTTGACGAACTGAACAACGACAACGATGTAGACGGCTTTATTGTTCAGCTTCCATTGCCCAAGCATATTGATGAACAACGGGTGATTATGGCCATCGACTATCGAAAAGACGTCGACGGGTTCCATCCTATCAACGTAGGAAGAATGGCTATCGGACTGCCTTGTTTCATATCCGCGACACCACTTGGTATTCTCATTCTGCTCAAACGTTACGGAATAGAGACATCGGGAAAGAAATGCGTGATTCTCGGACGTAGCAATATAGTAGGAAAGCCAATGGCGCAGCTGATGATGCAAAAACAGTTTGGCGACGCCACCGTGACCGTTTGTCACAGTCATTCGAAAACATTGAAGGAAGAATGTCGCCAAGCAGATATCATCATTGCTGCTATAGGGCAGCCCAATTTCGTAACTGCCGATATGGTGAAAGAAGGCGCCGTTGTCATTGATGTGGGCACCACGCTTGTTGCCGATGCTACCCGCAAGAGCGGTTTCCGCTTGAATGGTGATGTGAAGTTCGACGAGGTGGCTCCAAAATGCTCTTATATATCTCCTGTGCCTGGTGGCGTTGGTCCGATGACCATCTGCTCATTGATGAAGAACACATTGTCCGCAGGGAAAAAAGAATACTACAAATGACCGCAGAGGAATATTATCAGTTGGGAAACCAGTATCGCAAGCAAGGCAATTGGCAGGAAGCCATGAATAGTTACATGGAAGCCATTGCCCTCGATCCTGACAGTCCTGCTGTTGTTGCCAAGCAGATGCTTGATGACATCTTGAACTATTATTGTAAAGATATGTACAACCCATAGTCTTTCATCGGGCTATCTTTGATTGTGTAGTGGGTGAGCTATTGATACTTGAGAAATAATTGCAATCTTAAAAATATTATTTAACCTAAAAAAAGACATTATGGCAAGATTCAAAGGTGCTATCATTGTAAACACAGAAAGGTGTAAAGGCTGTTCGCTATGTGCGGAAGCCTGCCCCAAGGATGTGATTGCCTTGGCAGCGAAGAAAGTGAATGTCCACGGATATCCGTATGTTGAAGCAGTGCATCCCGACGATTGTATCGGTTGTGCATCGTGCGCCATCGTTTGTCCTGACGGATGTATTGAAGTTTACAAAACAAAAGTTGAATAGCCCAAGTGGCATTCACCATTAAACATTAAGTTATGGCAGAACAAGAAGTAACCTTAATGAAAGGCAACGAGGCTATTGCCCATGCCGCAATTCGATGCGGATGCGATGGATATTTCGGATATCCCATCACCCCGCAGAGTGAAGTAATTGAAACACTGGCCGAACTGAAGCCATGGGAGACAACTGGCATGGTGGTGCTGCAAGCCGAGAGCGAGGTGGCATCTATCAACATGGTTTATGGAGGTGCTGGTGCAGGTAAAAAAGTGATGACCTCATCATCAAGTCCTGGTGTTGCATTGATGCAAGAAGGCATTGCCTACCTTGCTGGTGCAGAACTGCCGGGTGTGTTTGTGAATGTGCAGCGCGGTGGCCCCGGTCTGGGAACAATCCAGCCTTCTCAAGCAGACTATTTCCAGGCAACACGTGGTGGCGGTAATGGTGATTATTATGTCATTACCCTTGCTCCAGCATCAGTACAGGAAATGGCCGACTTTGTTGACTTGGCCTTTGAACTGGCATTCAAGTATCGTAACCCAGCTATGATTCTGTCGGATGGTGTCATCGGTCAGATGATGGAGAAGATAGTATTGCCTCCATATAAGCCTCGTCGCACAGAGGAGGAAATCCGTCAGCAGTGCCCATGGGCATCTATTGGACGCACCAAGGACCGCAAGCCCAATATCATCACTTCTTTGGAGCTTACTTCCGAAGTGATGGAGCAGCGCAATATACATTTGCAGGAGAAATATCAGCAGATTCGCGACAACGAGGTTCGCTATGAAACCCACATGTGCGAGGATGCCGACTACATCATTGTAAGTTTCGGCTCTGCTGCCCGTATCTCAGAGAAGGCAATAGAAATTGCCCGTGAGCAAGGTCTTAAGGTTGGCCTCTTCCGTCCTATCACCGTATGGCCATTCCCATCGAAGCAGATTGCAGAGTTGGCTCATGGTAAGAAGGGCGTATTGGTATGCGAGATTAATGCAGGCCAGATGGTTGAGGATGTTCGCTTGGCTATCAACGGTGATGTGCCTGTTGAGCATTTCGGTCGTCTGGGTGGTATCGTTCCAGAGCCAGAAGAGATTGTGAACGCAATAAAAACCAAATTGATGTAAAGCCATGGATAATAATAATATCATTAAACCGGAGAATCTGGTATATAAGAAGCCGACGTTGATGAACGATGTTCCGATGCATTATTGCCCGGGTTGTTCTCATGGAGTGGTTCATAAGCTTGTTGCCGAGGTAATTGAGGAAATGGGCATGGAAGAGAAATCGGTGGGCGTATCACCAGTGGGCTGCGCCGTTTTCGCATATAAGTATATTGACATCGACTGGCAGGAGGCTGCCCATGGACGTGCACCAGCACTTGCCACAGCCATCAAGCGCCTGTGGCCCGACCGTCTGGTGTTCACTTATCAGGGTGATGGTGACTTGGCATGTATCGGTACATGCGAGACAATCCATGCCCTCAACCGTGGCGAGAACATCACCATCGTATTTGTGAACAATGCAATCTATGGTATGACGGGCGGACAGATGGCTCCAACCACCCTGATGGGTATGAAGACCAGTACATGTCCTTATGGCCGTGTGGCATCCTTGCATGGCTATCCACTTAAAGTTCCCGAAATTGCTGCTCAGCTCGAAGGCACTTGCTATGTGACACGTCAGAGTGTTGACACCGTAGCACATATCAACAAAGCCAAGAAGGCTCTCCGTAAAGCATTTGAAGCCAACATGGCAGGCAAGGGCTCTTGTCTGGTGGAATTCACCTCTACTTGTAACAGCGGTTGGAAGATGCCGCCAAAGAAAGCCAACGAATGGATGGAGGAAAACATGTTCCCATTCTATCCGCAGGGTGATTTAAAGGATACTACAAAAGAATAAAGTTATGAAAGCAGAAATAATTATTTCAGGTTTCGGTGGTCAGGGTGTCCTTTCCATGGGTAAGATTCTGGCCTATTCGGGATTGATGG
>CACZPU010000001.1 GCA_902783165.1 uncultured Prevotellaceae bacterium | reverse complement strand
TGTGAGGTTGTTAAAGTAGACTTTTCACAAGTGAGAGTACAATTGCCTGGTGGCGCTTTTTGTGTTGATTCATTGTGTATCCCGGAAACAGCGAATTATGATGGCGTGGAACTAAAAGTGGAAAGCATCGGTTCTAATGTTATTCCAAATAGAGAAAAAGGAGATGATGACAAAGAGCATTCCTTGTATGTAAACAAAATTTGCCTTCCTTCCAATTGCAGAATAATAAAAGAAAGAGCAATTTATTGTTACAATGATACTCTGATTATGGCAGAAAATTCTGTAGAGACAGTGGAAGAAAGCAATTCATTTGGAAAGTCATATTTGTTTATTCCTCAATCAATAAAAAAGTGGAGAGGTGAAACTATAAATAGTAATCATTATAAAAAGATCGTTGTCAATGATTATGCATTTTTGTTTTGTGTGGATTATAAGAATAATTATTCACGTACCCCTTTGAGTGAGTGTGATTCTCTTTTTGTCAGAGACAAGAATGTGAAAGACATAATTGTCCCAAAGTCAGCAAACTCTTCTTCAGTGTTGTTTAAGGGTTGTAAATGGTTAAGAAGTATTGAAATTCTTGGGGATATTACTATAAGTGATTATGCATTTAGTGGCTGTTCAGAATTGACCTCGGTAAAATTCTATGGGGAAAATGTTGTCTTAGGTAATGGTGTCTTTGGGAACTGTCCAAAATTAAAAACAGTCATTCTGCCGGAGTCTTTGCAATCTATTGGATTCGATTGTTTTCGGGGCTGTAAAGAGTTGGAGGAAATCGTCTTGCCCTCAAAACTGACTACTCTTGATTATCGCGCTTTTTCCGGTTGCACAAAGTTAAAGAGGATTATTATTCCTGATGGAGTTAAAAAAATTGGGGAAAGGTGCTTTCGGTACTGCTCGGAATTGACGGAGGTCACTTTACCAATAGATTTGAATGATATAGGGGAGTATGCTTTCGAGAGTTGTTATGCATTACAATCCATAGTTATTCCGAACAACGTAAATATAATAAGAGAAAATGCTTTTGGCAATTGCATATCAATAAAAAGTCTTGAAATTCCTAATTCTGTAAAAACAATTTTAAATTACGCTTTCAATGGTATGAGTAATCTTTCCAGTCTGACTATTGGAAGTTCTGTAAACAGGATAAAAGAAGGTGCTTTCTATTACTGTAACAATCTGAAAGAAATTACTTCTTTCATAAAAGAACCCTCAGAAATAGACCCGAATGCTTTCTCTGGCACGACGAAAATGAAAGTACCACTTCATGTCCCTGCAGGAACAAAGAGTCTTTATGAAAATACAGCGGGCTGGGATTTCATGAAAATTGATGATGGACTGAATTGCAAGACGCTGACTGTAAAGGTATCAGAGGGCGGAAATGTAAAGTATGCCAACAGCAGTGTGGCAAACGGAACCCATACGTTCAATGTGGTCGAAGGGAACTCCGTGACACTGACACTGAATGCCGATAAGTATTACTATCTTGTGTCGCTGACAAGGAATGGCGTTGATGTGACGGCCGACGTCACAGGAAACACCTACGTATTGGGCGAACTGACCGGTGATGTGGAGATTGTCGCAACTTTCTCTAACGAAGGCAATGCAGAGACGGTTGTGCTGAGTACCAGTCTGCAGACGTACTGTCCCAAGCGTGACTTGCGGATAGACGAGGAAAGCGGCTTGAAGGCATACATAGCCAGCGGCTTCAAACCCTCTTCGCAGGAAGTTCTGCTTACTCCTGTAGTTGAAGTTCCAGCCGGAACAGGAATTTTGTTGAAGGGAACGGCACAGCAGACCTATATGCTTCCTGCCATTGCAACCGATTTTGTGTATAACAACATGCTGGTCGGAGTTACTGAGAATAAGACTATCAGCAAGGGTTATGTGTTGCGCAAAGGGATGTTCGAGGAGGTGACGGGCTCTAAGGACTTGTCTGCAGGAACAGCCTACTTGCAACTGCCCACAGGAACTCAGGGCGCGAAACAGATTGCGTTGCACTTTGTTGACAGCGACCAGACCGGAATAGAGCAAGTGGAGAACGATGAGTTTGATGCTTTGCCATGGTACACATTGCAGGGTGTTTGTTTGAAGGGTAAGCCCAACCGTCGTGGCATCTATCTGCATGGCGGGCGGAAGGTGCTGGTGAAGTAGGACATGTGAAAACAACAAAAGCGGCACCCAAGGGTGCCGCTTGTAACTTTTTGTTAAACTGCTTTCAATTACTCAGGAAGAGAAATTGCCTCAGAAGGACAAACACCTGCACATGTTCCGCACTCTGTACAAGCATCAGGGTCGATAGAATAACGATCACCCTCAGAGATTGCTCCAACTGGGCATTCATCAATACATGTACCGCAAGCAATGCAGTCTTCACCAATTACGTATGCCATAATTCTTTTTATAATTTAAATGTTAATACTAATTTGCACGCTTATGTTGCAGTGCAAAGGTAGATATTTATTTTCAATATACCCATTTTTAGGTATTAATATTTTTGCGCTTTAACAAATATTTGCATATATCAGATGATTGAATCATGAAAATTTGGTATCACACAATATAAGATGAGAAACCGCGTTATTAGTTTAATGAAAAAAATAATTTTCATCATCATTTTCACAGCCATCAATGTTTCTTATGCACCTGCACAGGAACGGACGGTGGAAAATCGTCCTTACACCGACTTAAGGACGTTCCATTTCGGTGTGTTGGTGGGCACCCACCTGCAAGATGTTGAATTTGTGAACAGGGGAATCTCCGTAGTGACAAACGAAGACGGCTCTACGACAGAGAAGATGGTTACATGCGACCAGGACAGATGGGATGCCGGCTTCACAGTGGGCGTGTTGGGCGAATTACGTCTGGACAAGCATCTGGCACTCCGTATAGCGCCCACCATGTATTTTGGTACAAGACACATTACTTTCCATAACCTCACCGACAAGTTGGGCGACGGCAATCCAGTGGAGTTACAGCAAGAGATGAAGTCGGTTTATATCTCCACTGCCTTCAACCTCATCTATGCAGCTCAACGCTTCAACAACCATCGGCCCTATGTGATGGCAGGCATCAATCCGATGTTGAATCTTTCCGGGAAACAGGAAGACATCATTCGGGCAAAGAAGTACGACTGTATGCTTGAAATCGGCATTGGATGCGATTTCTATCTACCGTTTTTCAAGCTCCGTCCAGAATTGAAGTTCGGCTATAGTTTGATGAATGCTTTGGATGGCAATCACGCCAATGAGCTGAAAGACAAGAACATGCTGATATACACCAACAGTGTGAGCAAGGCCCAGACAAAACTTATCGGACTCACGTTATACTTTGAATGAGCCCCTCTGCCTATTTCTTCTTAAAGTCGAGCACCATTTTACCCACATAAATAGCATGTTTGCCATTCTGGTCTACCGGTACGGCTTTTCCGTTGAGGTTGTCAACATATTGCAATGTCTCCAAATAGGAGTGCGAATGACCCCCTAACACCAAGTCGATATCGCGTGTGGCAGCAATCAGTTCTTCATCGCTTACACCAAGAACATCCCACCCCAGATGCGACAACAGGATGATGACGTCGCACTTTTTCTTCTTCAGAATGGAGACAACGCGGTTTGCCTGTTCTATTGGATCGAGAAATTTCACTCCCACACAGTTCTTCGAGTCAACAAGTCCGTCGAGTTTTGGCGAGAGTCCGAACACACCAATTTTCAGTCCGTTACGCTTCAAGATAACATAATCCTTTACCAAATGCTCCACAACCGTTCCACGAAAGTCGTAGTTGGAACATACTATCGGAAAATTGAACCTTCGGAACATGTTTGCCATGACATCCATTCCGAAGTCGAACTCATGGTTTCCGATGGTTCCAGCATCGTAGCCCATCATGTTCATCAGGTCTACTTCAACCTCACCTTTATACATGGTAAAATAGGGGGAGCCCTGCGAAAAGTCTCCACTGTCGAAGAGTAGCAGGTCAGGGTTCTTTTGCCGTTCCTCTTTGAGCATGGTGATTCTACGCATAAAACCACCCCTGCCGGCCTTTAGAGTGTCGGCCAAATTCTGGTTTAGCGGCAGAATGGTGCTATGGGTGTCATTAGTATGCAACACCACCAACTGCTTGTCCTGTGCAGCGGCACTTGACGCGCTCATCACAAAAAGCAAGACTGGTAACAGCCTCACAGCCTTCATACATATTCTGTTGTATACAATCGTCTTCATCACTGTAATATCTAAGATTTATTGCTACTACTCTACAATAATACGGCCTTCTATCTGGCTGTCAACAGATTTTCCCTGGGCTGTCTGCTCACGGAAATAGTCGCAGATAATATTCCGAACGTTGTTCGACTCGTCCTTTGGCGAAACCACATCAGTCTTCGACTTGAAAGCCTCCAACTTGTCGTTACCCTGAATCACATAGTCGATGCTGACCACTCGATAGTTGGCTTGCGGATTGATTTCCTTGCCGTGCAGGCGGGCGGATTTCAACTTGTGATCGTTGGTGAACACCAATTCCACACCATGACTCACGGCCTCACCACCAGTGATTGCCATCTGGCGGAACAATTCCAACACCTTTTCGCCTGTCAAGGTGACAAAAGCTATCTTGTTCTCAAAAGGAGCCACATCAAGCACATCGCCATAGCTCACCTTTCCCTTGGCAAACGCGGCGCGAATGCCGCCCATGTTGTAGACTCCGAAATCAGGTTTTTCATTATACGCCTTGGCTGCCCACACCAAGATATCAGCCAGCAGGTTCGACAACTCGCTCTCTGGACGATTGGCAGCCATGTAGCGCGCAGTCTGGCCAACCACAGGCGACATCACGCTGTCCACCATATGCCTATACGGTAGCAAGTATTGAAGGGCAGCTTTGTCCTCGGCATACCGGCCATCAATCAGAATCCGACTACGTTCTATTCCACTCATTTCGTAGTGCGAGCGACAGGATGCGGTGAACAGAAAGAGCACCGCCATCCAAAATCCTAACGAATACTTTCTTTGCATTTTCCTTGGTTATTTAATGCTACAGACACACCTAAACTCGAGAACAAGACAAGAAACTGTGGTTCTTTCTTCTTGGCCAAGACAGTGTATCATAGCTGTTTCAATCGCAAAGATACGAAAAAACGCAATTAGCACAAAACAAATGGCCCTTTTTCATTATCTTTTTTTGATAAGAAAAACAAAAACAGAACATTTTCTTTGTCAGTTCATAAAAATGTTGTAACTTTGCACCCGCTTTTTCGACGTAACCGATGGAAGGAAGAAGAGTAGCCTGTCTATGTTGCGCGAAACTTATAATAACAAAACATCATTCAATACAATGGATTTAATTAAAGTTGCTGAAGAAGCATTTGCAACAGGCAAACAGCATCCGCAGTTTAAGGCAGGTGACACAGTAACCGTTGCTTACAAGATTATTGAGGGAAACAAGGAGCGTCTGCAGCTCTATCGTGGTGTAGTGATTAAGATCTGCGGTCACGGTGATAAGCGTCGTTTCACTGTTCGCAAGATGTCTGGCACAGTAGGTGTTGAGCGTATCTTCCCACTGGAGAGCCCGAACATTGAGAGCATCGTGGTTAACAAAGTCGGTAAGGTACGTCGCGCTAAGTTGTATTATCTGCGCAAGCTTACTGGCAAGAAAGCCCGTATTGCTGAGAAGAGAACAATCGTTTCCTCTGAGAACAAAGACTAAGTTCTCCAAGAAAAGAAAAATAAAAAGGGATTCCATCGCATTGATGGAATCCCTTTTTTAATTTTCCCACTCCAGATTGCCGGCTGTTCCTCCAACGAGTGGGTCATCTTGCCAAGATATGGGCAGTCTGCTATCTTTTCAATTTGATATTGCCTTTCAAGTCAATGTAGGCCTCACTTCCCGGCACATCCTCCTCGCTGAGCATCTTCATCTGGCGCGCAGCACTACAGCCTTTGTCCCATCGGGGCCCCATGCCCCTACGCTGAACCAACGAATGGATAACACCACTCAAGAATTCTCCTTTGGTGTTCACTTTGGCCACCACTATGGGAGCATGGCCAGAAATGCCTTTAAGACTGATGCCATAGGGCGTACAGAAATTTCCGAGGCTATAAGCGATAAAGCGGTGTTTGTATACTTCCACGCACCTGACCACATGCGGTCCATGACCGTAAATGACATCTGCCCCATTGTCCACACAGAAATGAGCTAATTCCCTTAGCGAACCTCGATTCTCTTTCAGGAACTCCTCTTTGCCATTAGGCAGGTGGCAGTACTTCTGTCCCTCGGCTCCACCATGGATAGAGACGACAATAATGTCTGAAAGTTCTTTCAGTTTGTCCAGCACCCGCTTCACAGTCTTCATGTCTGTGTGGTTCAAGGTGTAATAATTGTGTCCGAAAGCACACAACCCGATGCGAACCCCCTTTCGTTTGATTACAGCAGCCTCAAAACGACCTCTCAATCCTGCATATTTGATGCCTTGTCCGCGCAAAGCTTGTTCTGTAGAAGCAATCCCTTCCTCTCCAAAATCATTGGCATGATTGTTTGCCATGCTCATGAAATCGAATCCTGCGTCGTGAAGCAAATGAGCATAACTGGAAGGCGTTCGGAATGCATAGCAATTAACAGAATCCTTCTTGGTGCAGGTGCCACCGTCGCATAAAGTTCCTTCATGATTGCCCACAGCCAAATCGGCAGACCGGAGCACACCTTTGCTGTCTTTGAATAAGAACGCGCCGTCCTTATAGGGCAACAAAGTATCGGGATAGGTGGTACCCATCATAATATCGCCCACCATGGCTATGGTCAGCGTATCTTCTGATGGAGGGGTGGCTACAGTTCTGGCAGAAATATGACAAAGGCAGACCAATAAACAGCCTGCCATGATTGCCAATACAGAAATATATCTTTTCATATAGTTCACATCACTCGTCGTGCACCAATGTAACGACGTGCATAATATCCGTCGCTCGACTTGCTCACCTTCACGCCTTCCTTGGTGCTTGCATGAATAAAGCTGAAACTGTGAGTCTCCGGGTCTACATCAACCACAATACCCACATGACCTACCAGTTTGCCACTGCTAGGGCTGGTGAAGAAAACCAAGTCGCCACGCTGCATTTCACTGTCTTTGATGGGAGTGTTCTTGGCATATTGGTCGCGCGACGAACTACCTATCGACATGTTCATCTGCCCGAAAACATAACTTGTAAACCCAGAACAATCAAAAGCATACGGACCTTTGCTTCCACTGCGGTAACGGGCTCCGATATGCGAGAATGCTTCCTCCATTAAGTTTTCTACAGCTGCCACCTGGAAGCCGCCATCATATTCGTCGCCAGAATAGAGGAAATCGTAATTGTCTATCTCAACATATCTTTGTTCTGTCTTGTTGACCTTGCGTGCCTTCGTCTTCTTCCGCTTCGCATTAGATGGAGCGAGAGAAGATACCAACATCAAAATCACACAAACTATTATTTTTCTACCCATTACTCAATTTTTGATTAAACAAATGAAAGTTTCAAGAAACAAGCTCAAAACCATGATTCATTCTGATTACAAGCGAAAATAGGTACAACAAAATCTGCTGAAATCAACCTATCTCCACCTTGCACATGCAAAGTTACAAAAAATAATACGGCTAAAAAAGTTTGTTCACATCTTTTTGGATATGTCGAAACGTCCGATTTCGTGTTCATTTTTCCTCTTTTCTCCTAAATAACAATCATTTACACAACTTGGAAGAAAGGAAAGGTTCAACCTTTTTCGTTCACATTATTTAATATGATTCTTTAGAAGATGAACTATACGTTTCCATATGGTTTATGATTCATCTTGATGAATTCAAGAAAATATCATATTTACCATAGTTGGGTTCGTTTATTCGCGTACTTTGGCTGCGCCTAGGTTACTTTCACTCGGAAATGAAAAAGAAAACCAAGCTTTCTTTTTGCATTTCGCTCGTTTATTCGTAACTTTGCAACCACAAAGAAATAACCAATCGAAGGCAAGATCATGAAAGAATTAGCATTGAAGTACGGATGCAATCCGAATCAGAAACCTTCCCGCATTTTTATGGAAGAAGGTGAACTACCTCTGGAAGTGCTCAACGGACGCCCCGGGTATATCAATTTCTTGGATGCGCTTAACAGCTGGCAGCTGGTCAAAGAACTGAAAGCGGCCACAGGCATGCCCGCCGCAGCATCGTTCAAACATGTTTCACCAGCTGGAGCCGCCATTGGTCTGCCTTTAAGCGACACATTAAAAAGAATATATTTTGTTGATGACCTAAAAACGCCTCTCTCTCCTATTGCCTGCGCTTATGCAAGAGCACGCGGTGCTGACCGTATGAGCTCATACGGCGATTTTGTTGCCTTGTCTGACACATGCGATGCTGCCACTGCAACGCTGCTCAAACGCGAAGTAAGCGACGGTGTGATTGCACCCGACTACACGGAAGAGGCCCTGCAAATACTCCGCGACAAACGTAAAGGAACATACAATGTCATTAAGATAGACCCAAACTATTGCCCAAAGGACATAGAGCGCAAACAGGTATTCGGCATTACCTTTGAACAGGGACGCAACGAGATCCGTCTTGACGACCCAGCACTCTTTGAGAACATTCCTACCAAAAACAAATGTTTTAGTGAGGACGCCAAACGCAATCTAATAATCGCTCTCATTACACTGAAATACACTCAGAGCAATAGTGTCTGCTATGTCAAAGACGGCCAGGCCATAGGTATTGGTGCTGGACAACAAAGTCGTATCCATTGTACACGCCTTGCAGGCAACAAAGCCGACATTTGGTGGCTTAGGCAACATCCCAAGGTGATGAATCTGCCGTTTGTCGATGGCATCCGCCGCGCTGACCGCGATAACACAATCGATGTGTATATCAGCGACGACTATGAAGACGTTCTTGCAGAGGGCACTTGGCAGCAATTCTTCAAACAAAAGCCTGAGGTGCTCACACGTGAAGAAAAAAAGGAATGGATAGCAAGCAACACCGGAGTAGCTCTGGGCAGCGATGCATTCTTCCCCTTTGGCGACAACATTGAACGTGCACACAAGAGCGGTGTAGAGTATATTGCTCAAGCTGGCGGCTCTGTCCGTGACGACCATGTCATCATGACATGCGACAAATATGGTATCGCCATGGCATTTACAGGCATAAGACTTTTCCATCACTAAACTTTATTGAAACCGAATTGGTATGGATGATTTTGACAATATTCTCATCAACGGAATCTCCTTCGGGCGTGGAGGCGAAAGGAAGAAAGACGATAGTAAGGTGAAAACTAAAGCCAAGAAGAAAAAATATATCACTGGCGCGCATGGAAGTGGTTCGGCCATGCAAAAGGCCAAGTACCGTCAACAACGTGCCAATAGACATAAAGGTTCATAATCAAAAAAGATTGTTTCCGTTAGTATCCATAAGCATGAAGAAATTAGTTGTACAAGCATTGACAGTCATGTTCTTTTTCAACTTGGCTGCACAACAAACCGACAAAGTGACATACGCACGACCAGAGGGAGCCTATTATCTTGGGCCAGAGGACTGGGTTTCTAATACCATGGGCACTGTTTTACTGGTAAAGCCATGGACCAATCTCACTTTTAAGAACCTGTGCTCTAACAAATCGACATCCTTATGGAAAGATTATTTCGGAAACACATCCTATAACATTGATGCTGACAAGAACTTCAACATGACTGTCAACACCGCAGCCTCTTATGATGGTTACTGGTTTTACGACCGTGTTGTTCCAAGCATCTCAGTGGGCAGCACATCCTATACGTTAGGACAAGAAAGCAGGTTTTGGGATGCGAACTACGGCTCTGCCATCAGCACTACTTTCACCTCCATGCCTATGTCGCTGGTAGATTGCTCTCGTGTGGTAGGTACGAATAGTGCTGGAGCCCCACAATTCAACCTATTTACAAGTTCGCCCGATTTCCGATACATCATCGGAACCACATCGGTTTCTTCTAGCACCACCACCTATTACCAAAAAGGATTAGTGCAATTGTTTGATAGGCCTATGGGACCATTGTTCATTGACAAGGTCACCATTGCGGCATTCTCTTATTCACTCAGCGAGATTCCCGCTTCCAGTCTGACAATGAAGTTCTACAAAGTGAACATCTATGACGACGGTTCCAAGCATCGTGGTGAGGAAATCTATAGCATGCCATGTGATAAAGCAGAGTCAATTGGACACAATGAATCGATTCACGGACAATTCAATCGATTTGTACTAACATTCAACCGTAAGAATCCCACAGACCAGATTCTTCTCGACGATGAATTCTTTGTGGAAATCGACGGTTTCTACAACAACGGCATGGACATAGGACTGGCTGTGGCCTATATCGATGAGCCAGACAAGCCCTGGGTAACAGCAGCCATGGTATCTTTATTGGACCAAAACAAGCAAGCGACAACCAAACTTGCCACGCTCAACAACAATATAGTAGCTGCACTCAGTCTCTTCGGATACTATGACAACATCATTGCCGACGACAAAGATATCAAGATTCCGGATGCTGGAGAAAGCCAAGCCTGCGCAACGGTTAGGACATGCTTGAAATGGAATTACGGGTCGGAAGACGCCGCGTACACCATCGAAGGATTGCCAGCGTGGCTGACTGTCGAAGTTGATGAATCTAAGCACGACTTTGCCAATTTAACCAACACAGATTACGAACTGGGCAATGGCAAAAACACACTTACCTTCAAGGCTCAGCAACTACCTGCCGATGTAGAAGGCCGCCAAGCCGTAATCACCATCTATGGCAAAGGTGTAAGCGATAACATCACAATTACCCAAGGCAAAGTGGAAGCAAGCATCCATAACATCACTATCGACAACAACCCAAGTCAACCCGTCTTTGACCTTACTGGCCGACGAGCTAGTAAGAACATGAGAGGGGTTGTTATCAAGGGAGGAAAGAAGATAATTAATTAGATAACAGTTTAAACTATCTTGTTATAACTCTGCCAACAGACTATTGGCAGAGTTTTTTGTCTTCATGTTAGTTTTTTGGGGTTCATCAAGTATAGTTTTTTAATGATGCATGGGAGAGAGGAGTTAATCAAGCTTCCACATTTTCATTTGCATCTTTTATTATCAGAACATGAAAAGTCTTTTCCTTCATTCTGAAAGACATTCAATCCTTGCCAAACACCTTCTACGAATTGTGATGTTATTGAACCCCAGCAGAAATCTATTGAGATGGACACAATTCCTAGATTTCAAACATCTAAGACAGCAATAGTTGGAAATGGGTTTGTATATGGAAAATAATAAAGAAAGGAAAAGTGCTCCGTTATGAGAGGACAATCCCCGTAAATATTCTTCCTGACATAATACCCAAGCGGCGAGCAGAAAAAAAATCTGTACATTGCTCATAAGTACAGATACCCGACATGTGCACTTGATATTGCGGAACACCTGCGGAGATCAGTTGGAGACAATTGCAAAGGGGCAGATCGATATGCCACCTCTCTCCTACTCCTGCGTTCTGGTTCATTGGCGGATAGCGACGGGCTATTTGTTCCATCGGGAATCCTTCATGTAGGAAAGCCTCGTACACTTCGTCGCCCACCTCAAAACAATCAAGTGAAATGCCTGGACCGATTGCGGCTATAATGTTTTCAGGACAGCTGCCATAAACAGCCATCATGTGAGAGATGGTATGTTTTGCGATACTAGCGACCGTTCCTCTCCAACCTGCGTGCACAGCCGCCGCCACATGATTCTGCTTGTCATAAAGTAAAATAGGAATACAATCGGCCGTGGAAACGCCTATGCAGCAATTTTTGGCATTAGTTGTAATGGCATCCTTGCCTTGAATCAAATTTTGTAAAGTTATTGGTGAAGACTGCTCAAGGATTGTTGGGGAAATGTCAACAACATCCGTTCCGTGTACTTGGTGAGGAAGGAAGAGGCGATTGTCTTCTATGTGAAGAAGTCTACACAACTCTTTTCTGTTGGCGTTAATGCAAGTTTCATCATCACCGCAATACTGGTTGATATTGAAACTTGCATAGTTACCAAAAGAACACCCTCCATGGCGTGTTGTACTGAATGCCGTTACGCGGGAGTCAACATCGTATTCATGCAAGACAATGTTACTATTCATCGACATCCACCAATTCGTAATCGTCCAAGTCTTCTATGTCCTCATCATCAACAAATATGATTTCGTCTTCACCTTCAGCTTCCAGTTCCATGGCGAAGCTGCTCATATCCTTGTCGCGATGAACCAAACGATCATCGGCAGTAATGCTCTGCAGTTTGTTGCTCTCACTATTAAGCTCTTTCCAAAGAACATCCTTCAATTTGTCAAGATTCTTATTGGCTACAGAAGAGATGAATACCACAGGGATATCATCCATTTTCGCTTGTTCAATATCACGATGCAATTGCTGGCTGAGCATTTCTATCAGTTCATCATCAAGCAAGTCACACTTTGTGACCGCCAACACGCGATGCTTGTCGAGCATGTCTGGATTGAAATTCCTCAATTCGTTGAGCAATATTTGGTATTCACGTACTATATCATCAGTATCGCCTGGAACCATGAAAAGGAGCAAAGAATTACGCTCAATGTGTCGGAGAAAACGCAGTCCAAGACCTTTCCCTTCGCTCGCACCTTCGATGATACCAGGTATGTCGGCCATGACAAACGATTGTCGGTCGTGGTAGCCCACAATGCCTAAACTTGGTTCGAGAGTAGTAAAAGGATAGTTGGCAATCTTCGGTCGTGCAGAAGAAAGTGCAGAAAGAAGCGTGGACTTACCCGCATTGGGGAATCCCACAAGTCCTACATCTGCCAAAAGTTTTAGTTCAAGGATGATGGTCATCTCCTGCATGGGTTCTCCCGGTTGCGCGAACCGAGGAGTCTGGTTGGTAGATGTGCGGAATTGGTAATTACCCAATCCTCCTCTACCACCTTTAAGCAACACCACCTCTTGTCCATCATCGGTCACATCGCAAATATACTTACCTGTTTCTGCGTCATAGACAACAGTACCACATGGAACGTCAATATATTGGTCTTTACCCTTTGTACCATGACACTTGTCCTTTCCGCCATTACCTCCATGCTCTGCGAAGACATGCCTCTGGTATTTCAAATGGAGCAATGTCCAGTAATTGTGGTTTCCACGGAGAATAATGCTTCCGCCATCGCCACCATCACCTCCATCGGGACCTCCATTTGGATTATATTTCACATGCCGGAGATGCATACTCCCACGACCACCCTTTCCTGAGCGGCAATAAATTCTTACGTAGTCAACAAAATTACTTTCTGCCATTTAAACTTTATCAATTATCTCACATATGTCGCCAAAAATCCTCTCAAGCGAGCCATAGCCATTCACATGATGATGCAACCCTTCCTTTTCATACCAATCGATGAGCGGTTGTGTCTGCTGATGATACACTTTGAGGCGTTTAGCGATAGTCTCTTCATTATCGTCCGACCGACCACTCTCCTTTCCCCTCTTGAGTAAACGTACCATCAATTCCTGCTCGGGAACATCAAGCTCAATCATTGCAGCAACATTATGGCCACGCTCACATAGCATCTTTTTCAATGCCTCAGCTTGTGGAATTGTACGCGGGAATCCGTCGAAGATAACGCCCTTGTGCTCTTTTCCGAAAGCATCATAAACCTGAGCGAGAATGTCTATCATCAGGCTGTCGGGAATCAGCTGTCCCTTATCAATGAACGAAGCTGCTGTATTCCCCAACTCTGTCCCCTTAGATATCTCAGCGCGAAGAACATCGCCCGTTGATATATGCTCCAAACCATATTTGTCGATAATCAAATCGCTCTGGGTGCCCTTTCCTGAACCTGGTGCACCAAATATTACAATATTCTTCATCTTCTCAAAAATTTACAATTACTCCTTATGATAAAAAATTTACTCTTCGGTAACAGTGTAGATATCTCGTAGGTTACGCCCCTGCTGGTCATAATCAAGACCATAGCCGACAATGAATTCGTTTGGAATCTTCATGGCGGCATACTCAATATTCAAATCAACCTGGAGTTTTTCAGGTTTTACCAACAAGGTACAAATATGTATTGATGCAGGATGGCGAGTGCCAAGACTTTCTATCATCCGTTTCATGGTGAGACCCGTATCCACGATGTCCTCTAGGATAATCACGTTCCTGTTGGAGATGTCCTCGTTGATTCCAATCACCTCGGTCACTTTACCTGTTGATGCGATTCCTTGATAAGAGGCGAGTTTCACAAAAGAAATTTCGCATGGAATGGTTATTTCTCTCATCAAGTCGGCAGCAAATACAAAAGCACCGTTGAGTACGGCAAGGAAAAGTGGATTCTTGCCTTCCATGTCACGGTTGATGCGCTCTGCAACAGCCTTTACACACTTTTTAATCTCCGACTCAGGAATTGATGTCTTGAATTTTTTGTCCTTTATTTGTACAATACTCATATGATTAGCATTCATTATTTGGTACAAAAGTACAAAAAAATACAGAAATATGAAAGTATTTACAGGAGATTTACGTCTTCCACAGCAAAAATAATACTCATCAGACGTTGGGTATGCCAATTCTACCTAAGCAACAGGCTTGTTCAATTTGTTGAATGTGCTATTTAACGTTCATCAATAGGCTATTGACAACGAAACCTACAATTCAAAGAAGCAAATACCGCCCCCTAAGGAATGATTATCATAAACCGATGCGCTGCTTCAAATCCACAAGTTCGCGCCAATGCTCCATTCCCGCTTTTTCGCCAAGGGAAATCATCTGAAGAATAGCATCGCGATTGAATGATGTAACGCCATGGCCATCTAAGCGCGGATTAATATAGATATCTGCTTCAGCACGGTTTTTATTATATTTTTCAATATCGGGACGAGAAAGCATCCAATCGAGCCAGCCTCCAATGCCTGTCAGTTCTTTCAACGAAAAATTACGATTCTTCTGTTCTTCCTGACTCAAATCAATGGCTATCACAATGTCAGCACCCATTTTCTTCACAACATCAACAGGCAGATTGTTCAACACGCCCCCATCCATCAACAAGTGACCTTGATAACGCACAGGTTTGAATGCGCCAGGAATAGCCATGCTTGCACGCAAAGCCTGTGGAAGATTTCCATGACAAAGCACCACTTCGCGCATTGTGTTGACGTCAGCAGCCACACAACGGAAAGGTATGGGGAGTTTGTCAAAATTGACAGAATCGCCCAAGTTAGTCATCTTCTGCAATAACGCCACCACATGGTCACCATTGAGTGCGCCCACCAAATCGTCTGCCTTTTTACTTCCACGTCTAGATACGGGAAATCCGAATATATATGTGACACCATCTTTTTGGGCGAGCAGCTTGTCTGCATGCTCCTTTTCACGATCGCCCAACAGCGAGAGCCACTGCTGTGATGTAAACATGGAATCAAGCTCGACAGCCCGCCATCCAACAGCATATAGAGCACCTACAATAGAACCGATACTCGTACCCGCAATATAGTCAACAGGAATACCTGCTTGTTCGATGACCTTTAACACACCCACCTCAGCAGCTCCTTTGGCTCCGCCACCGCCAAGAACTAATCCAATACGAGGCCGAACGCCGGACAACTGCTGTTGCGCTTGCAGGTCTGGCAACGCCAACATACCCAAAGCAAAGATAAGCATCAACACCTTACCATGATGGCGTATTGTATTTATGATATACATAAGTATTCTTTTCATTCAGATACCCTTTCAAAAAAGCGCTGCAAATATATGAAAAAACTTTCAAATACTACCCGAATTCAACAAATTACAACAAAATATGCAAATTTATGACATATTGTTGCCACATATTTATATTAATTTTGTATTTTTGCACGGATGAAAATCTTTACTAGTGCTCAGATACATGAGCTCGACCACTATACGATAGAACATGAGCCTATTCGTTCTATCGACTTGATGGAACGTGCAGCCAAGGCGCTGACACGTTCTATAACTGATTCATGGACAAACATGACACCAGTTGTCGTGTTTGCCGGACCAGGCAACAATGGTGGAGATGCGCTGGCTGTGGCACGCATGCTTGCTGAACAGAACTACAAGGTAAGCGTATACCTATTTAATGTAAACGGTCGTCTTTCAGAAGACTGCGCAAAAAACCAACAGAGAATTATTGACAATAGGAAGATAAAGAATTTCACCGAAGTGCGTGATGAGTTCGATCCCCCACAACTGGAAGCCAATATGCTGGTTATAGACGGTCTTTTTGGCTCTGGATTGAACAAGCCACTTGCCGGAGGATTCGCCTCTCTGGTAAAATATATCAACCAGTCGCCTTCATATATCATCAGCATCGATGTCCCGTCGGGCCTGATGACAGAAGACAACACGTATAACGTACGTGCGAATATCATCAAAGCTGACACCACACTCACTCTGCAGCAGAAGAAACTGTCGTTTCTTTTTCCCGAGAATCAACAATTCATCGGCAAACTGAAAATTCTCGACATTCGTCTCAGCGAAGAAGGCATCAAAAAGATTGAGGCCCAATATACCATGGCTGAGGAAACAGACATACGCAACATGATGCGCAAAAGAAACGTTTTTGCACATAAGGGCGAGATGGGAACGGCATTGATAATTGCCGGAAGCTATGGAATGGCGGGAGCTTCAGTTCTTGCCACCAAAGCTTGTTTGCGGACAGGTGCCGGGAAAGTGATAGCTCATACCCCTCGCCGCAACAACGACATCATGCAAATAAGCATTCCAGAAGCTATTATCAGCATCGACAATGATGAGAAATTCTTTTCGGAAGCCATTAGTGCAGAAGACATTGATGCCGTTTGCCTGGGGCCTGGGCTTCGGCAGCAGGAGAATACCGCAATAGCCCTTATTACACAGATTCGCCGTTCTCAATGCCCCACCGTACTTGACGCTGATGCTTTGAACATCCTCTCCAACCATCGCGCATGGTTGCAGCAACTGCCCAAAAATATCATTATGACGCCTCATTCTAAGGAGTTCGACAGACTGAACGGGACCAGCTGTGCAGACAGCTATGAACGCTTGAGTCGAGCACGCGACATGGCTGAGCATCTCAATGCCTATATCATTCTTAAAGGCCATTATTCCGCACTATGTCTACCCAATGGTCACGTGGTATTCAATAGCACTGGGAATGCCGGAATGGCAACTGCTGGAAGCGGTGATGTTTTAGCAGGAATCATCACCGGTCTGTTGGCTAGAGGCTACAAACATGCGGAGGCCTGCATAGCCGGTATGTATCTTCATGGTCTAGCCGGAGACCTCGCTGCCAAGGAGTTAGGGCAAGAATGCATGATTGCTGGTGACATCATCAACTATCTTCCCATGGCATTTAAAAGAATCAACGACTGATTATTGATAGTTGTTCATCATTTCATAATAAGAATTACCATTTTTAGAATCATTATAAACAACGATGAAAAAGCATATGATTATTAAGAACCAAGCAAAAAAAATCTCTTCCCTTTTCTTTTTTGCTGTTATTCTGTCATGTAGCATTTTCAACCTGACTGCAAATGCACAGGATGTTACAGAGGCCTCATCATACTACCTACCAAAAACTGCTATCGACTTCACTATACTGATTGAAAAGACTACTTGTGAGCCTGGAGATTTGAATATGTATGCCGAGCGATTTCTCAAAAAAAACGATGTCGCAACCAAGCCATCGACATCCTATCGCATCCTCAACATTAAGATGATCAACAAGGGCATACCCGACACAACAAAACTTTTTACTCCTGCCATTGATACGAAACATTCCATTACCAGTTTGAAGGTAGATGAGCAAGGTATCATCATGGCTGTCAACGCCGAGACGCCCCCCCCAACAGAGAGAAAAGCTTTTGCCCCCGCACCTAAACCAGAGCCTTTGAATTCGCGCGATTACCTTACACAAGATATTCTGTCTGCTGGTAGTAAAGCAAAAATGGCAGAACTGACAGCTCAGGAAATATACGACATCCGCGACAGTAAGAGCCAATTGAACAAAGGACAGGCCGACTTCATGCCCAAAGACGGGGAGCAACTCCGCATCATGCTCAACAACCTGAACACTCAAGAGGCCGCCCTTCTCCAACTGTTCGAAGGTATTACAGAAAAAGACACCATTGAGAGCGTCATTACCTTTGTTCCCGAAAAGGATACAGACAAGAGTATTTTGTTCCGCTTCTCACAAAAGTTCGGTCTTACTGATACGGACGACCTTTCTGGCATCCCATATTATATTAAGGTGGACGACCTTCATAAAATGGTTTCCAACACAGCTACAGTTGAAGGAATGAAAAAAAGCAAAGACGATGCCAACATCTATGCCAACCTTCCAGGAAAAATCAAGCTAACACTTTTCAAGGAAGAGCAGGAACTTGGTTCACAAGAGTTTTATGCTGCACAGTTTGGAAAGACACTTCCATTAGACAATGAGTTGTTTGGGAAGAAGCTTTTAACAAGCCTCGTCTACAATCCAACTACAGGGAACATAGATACTATCAAAACAGAAATGCTGAAAAAGCAATAATACTTATACTGATATTGTATGCCACCGACTTTTTTCTTGGCATCACGATTCCGTCAAAGTAGTTTTATTAGAAAAAAATCCGCCCTTGCGAATATTTGTTAGGCAAGGGCGGAATACTATTTAATAACGAATTACAATTAGTCAAGCTGGATCAGCTTGTTATCAGAACCGAGCACATCGATAATCTTGTGCTTGTACATCTTTTCCATCTCGTCACGAGCAGGTCCGCAATACTTACGCGGGTCGAACTCACCTGGTTTGTCGTGAAGAACTTTACGTACGGCTGCAGTAAATGCCAGACGAGAATCAGAATCGATATTAATCTTGCAAACAGCACTCTTAGAAGCTTTGCGCAACTGCTCTTCTGGAATACCAACTGCATCAGGGAGTTTGCCACCATACTCATTGATGATGTCAACATACTCCTGAGGAACCGAAGAACTTCCGTGGAGCACGATTGGGAAACCAGGAAGTTTCACCATGATAGCATCGAGCACATCAAATGCCAATGGCGGCGGTACCAACTTTCCAGTCTTCGGGTCGCGTGTACACTGCTCTGGGGTAAATTTATAGGCTCCGTGTGAAGTACCAATAGAAATAGCCAAGCTGTCAACACCTGTGCGGCTTACGAAGTCGATTACTTCTTCTGGTTTCGTATAATGAGACTCGGCAGCTTGAACCTCATCCTCAACACCTGCCAGCACACCAAGTTCGCCTTCAACGGTTACATCAAACTGATGAGCATATTCCACAACCTTCTTGGTAAGAGCAATATTCTCCTCATAAGGAAGTGAAGAACCGTCAATCATAACAGAAGAGAAACCAAAGTCAACACAACTCTTACAGGTTTCGAAACTGTCACCATGATCCAAATGCAGCACAATCTCTGGATGCTTGCAACCCAGTTCCTTGGCATACTCAACGGCTCCCTGAGCCATATATTGCAGCAAAGTCTGGTTTGCATAGTTACGAGCGCCTTTTGACACCTGAAGAATTACTGGGCTCTTCAAGTCAGAAGAAGCTTTGATAATAGCTTGCAGTTGCTCCATGTTGTTGAAGTTAAACGCTGGAATAGCATAACCACCGTTGATTGCACGGGCAAACATCTCTTTGGTGTTTACCAAACCTAAGTCTTTGTAATTTACCATAATTCTATTTTTCTATAAATAATTCTGAATCATTGGTGCAAAGATAATACTTTTATTTGTAAATCTGCACGTTACAACATTTTTTAATGCAAGTGTTCATGAAAATAACTTCACAAGCCTCCCTACTGTTCATATAATAGTTGCTTTTGCAAAATGTGGATTGCATAATCAGTCGCGCGACTTATTGGAAAGGCCAAATCCATATAAGGATACCACAATAAATCCTAATAATGGAATGATAAAAGGTATAACAAGATTCGTTGCATCTGCAATGATTCCCATTAGCAAGAAACCACAACCACCTACTGGAGTCATCATCAATACAGACGAAGCGCTCTTTGTAAGGCTTCCCAAGTCTGAAACTGCCAAAGAGAAAATCGTTGGAAACATGATAGCTTCAAAAAGATAAATACAAAGCAAACCGACAAGAGAGAATTTGCCTATATCTAACAGGACTATCATCGTTGAGACAACACATCCCACACCACATATCAGCAGCATACGCTCTGCCGGTATCTTTCGCATAATCCAGCTACCGCCAAAACGTCCAACCATGAAGAAAGCCAAAGCGGCGGTTAACACCATAGAGGCTGTGCGGTCGGTCATCCATCCCTGTCCTGTAACAAAGTTGATAAAATAGCTATTGATGGAAATTTCCGCCACCTCGTATGCCAACAAAGCTATCAAGCCATAAACAAACACCCTGTGCTTCCATATCTTCAAAAGCGGCTCACGACCATACTTCGCTTTCTCGTCTCCACCGTCATTATGTTTTATTTCTGGAAGATTTACCTTCGAAAAGACTATAGCTATGACAAGCACCAACAAACCCAAAATGGTGTAAGGGATGGCCACATTACCACTGTCTGTAGAATCGCGGAAAAGGAACTGCCCAACAGCAAATGTTGCAAACAGACAGCCAAGGCCATTGAATGACTGGGAAAAATTCAGTCGACTGGTCGACGTTTCTTTGTCGCCCAATTCTGTCACGTATGGATTGGCTGCCGTCTCAAGAAAGGTAAGCCCGCAACCTATCACGAACAATGCACCGAGAAAAGCATAAAACGTTCCTGCCTCTGTACCTGGAATGAACAGAAGCGCCCCCATACCAAACAGCAAAAGGCCAAAAACCACTCCGCGACGATAGCCATATCGGTTGATAAACAAACCAGCAGGAATGGCCATCAGAAAGTAGCCCAAATAGGTTGTCACTTGAATAAGCGACGACTGCGTGATGGTTATATGCAACTCATTTTGGAAATGCTTATTCAGTACGTCAAGGATAGCTCTGGCAAAACCCCAAAGAAAGAAAAGGGAAGTCACCAATATAAAAGGAACGACATACTGTTTGGTTGTTAGTTTGTGATTTGACATTTTGGTAGACATTGGGAATGAAAATTGGAAAGCGAAAATTGAGACAACTTTCGCTTTCCAATTTTCAGAAATCAATTAAAATGAATTACTTTTCTGTTTCAATCATCTTCCATATTCCAGCAGCACAAGCACCACCTACCAATGGACCTACAATGAAAATCCAAAGATTTGTCAAAGCAGAACCACCTTGGAAGAGAGCCGGACCGATGGAACGAGCAGGATTCACAGATGTTCCAGTATAGCGAATGCAGCAAAGATGTACAAGGATTAGCGATAGACCTATTGCCAATCCTGCAAAATTATTTGTTGCACCATTGGTCTTTGCTGTAGCGCCAAGCACAACAAGCACAAAAACACAAGTGAAGAAGATTTCAGCCAGCAAACCGCCGAAAGCAGGAATCGTGCCTGCGCCATTTGCCTGCAAGTCATTTGCACCTGTTCCTTCTAACCCTGATGTGGAAGTGAGCACATAAAGAATAGCAGAACCAATAATTGCACCAATTACCTGGAACACCATGTACATTCCTGCATCCTTACTGTTCATTCTTCCGCTAAGCAGACAACCAAGTGTAATTGCCGGATTGATATGGCAACCAGAGATACCACCAATGGTATAAGCCATTGCTACCACTGCCAAACCGAAGGCAATTGCTGTACCTACTACAGTTTCGGGGTCACTATTTGTGCATCCCAAGCTAACTGCAGCACCGCAACCCATCAGCACAAGCACCATTGTGCCGAACATTTCAGCTAAATACTTTTTCATACCTTAAAAAGATTTTGTGTAACTTTATTAATTGTGATAAAATGTATTTATATAATAACGTTGCAAAATTAAAAAAATTATTTATAAACAGCAACTTTTTCCAATAAAATCATTAATAATTGTTATTACATCCCGTATTTTTGTTAGCAATGACATTACCAAGGACAATGGTATATAGAAAAAAAAGCACTTGTTAAAAAGCCAACGCTAGAAAACAAAAAATGGAGCACCGCTGTGCTCCCGAATTGTTAACCTTAAATCTAATACTATGAAAAACACGTTGCAAATATAGCATTTTTTTTTGAAAAAAACAAATATCGCCCATCGCAACATATTTCAATTTAACATTATTTACATAAAAATGTGCGCACAATAATAGTGTTTTGCTGTTTTTGTTGCCAAAAAGTCACAAATTCATTCTTTATTTGTTCATTCTATCAATACCCTTAAAAAGGAAAGAAGAGTTATTCTTGGAGTACTCTTCCAGTCGCTACTCGGGCAACAGCACCACACCTTCCTGCTTTTTGCCATCCATCATAACCGTCAAGGGACGTTCGAAACGCACATGTCTGACATAAGAAGTTTCCTCAATGGCGGGCATTTGGTCGAGCACATCTTTCTGAAACACACCATCGCTGTTGTATGTATTGATGGTGAAATAGCCAACGCCAAAACTAGTCAAGTTTTGAAAGAAATGGGTACCCTGACTTGGATCCACACGATAGTTCTTCAAGCCCGATTCCACAATGACGCGTGCAGCACTGATATGCGGCCACTTCACAGGAATCCCTAGCCAATAGTCGCTACTGCCCCAACGTCCCGGACCAATAAGAATATAGTTTTTTCCTTCCGCCAAAAATTTGCTATTGATTTGCTCAATTTCAACAGCAATATCCGGATTGTTGGCAGCAGTGAACTTATCGTCTGTTTTAACATACACAACGTCCACCACATCATCACTGATACCATGACCCAATGAATTGTGCGAGCGAAGCAGACAGCGGCTGTCGGGAATGGCATTTAGGTCGTCTTCCAGAACCTGTTTACTATCCACAATTGGTCTTATCTGGAGGAGATAGAACTCGCCAGTTCTGTTACTGTTGATGTTGCAAGCCAGCTCTATTTCCACAGGACGCTTCATCCCTTCGGCGCCATATTTCATCGACATCTGCAATAACTCGGCAAGCGGGAACACGCCATGCTGAAGCACACCGGTCATGGAAATAATCTTACGCCCCCCCTCGTAATAGCCATCGCGAATCACTTGGTCTACAGGGTCATAAGTACTACTGATGTAACGGATTGAGTCGTCCTTCTCTGCTTCTTTCACGCGCAGATTAAGAATATTGAACCCATCGTCCACCTTGAAGTCATTACTCACATGAGCCATATCCAGCGCATAGAATCGAGTCTGGGTGTCTTTCAAAGCAATGTCCAACTCGCTCATCTGCAATATCTTATTGGGGTGATAAGGATTCACGCGCAAGGTTTGCCCACCGTCAACGATATACTTTCCCAATCCGAGTGCCAGACTTGCTACGCCTTCTTCGCTTTTCTCATCTTCTATTGGATAATAGTTCAGCGAGCGTAGCACACCGCTTATATTGGGATAGTAACGGTCTCCATAACGCTTGCCCACCACTTCCTGCAAGATGACAGCCATTTTCTCCTGGTCAATCACGTTGCTTGTGGCCGTCATATAAGCTTTCGAGTCGCGGAAATACACCGATGCGTACACGCTCTTGATGGCCGCTGCCAGCATCTGAATCATCTGATATTTATCTTCCAGATAGGGAATCATGTAGGTACTATAGATTCCTGCAAACGGCTGGTAATGGGAATCCTCCAGCAACGAACTGCTTCGGATGGCTATTGGCGAGCGTGTGGCTTCGAAGAAGGCAAAGAAGTCGGCAATAAACCTGTCGGGGAGTTGTGCCCTTAAGAAGTGCTTCAGAATATCTTCATCCGATGCATCGCTCAAAGCAATCTGGTAAAGGTTGTTCGAGTCCATGAATTCATCGAACACATCGGTACAGAGCACCACAGTCTTGGGGATGCTCACCTTCACTCCTTCGAAATCATTGAATTCGGGATGGCGCTTGATGATGTTGTCGAGGAATGCCAAACCGCGCCCCTTTCCGCCCAAAGAGCCGTCGCCGATGCGTGCGAAATGGCTATAGGAGTCGAAGCGGTCGCGACGGAAAAGCGCCACCACTCCAATGTTTTTCATTCTGCGGTACTGCACAATGGCATCGAAAATAATCTGCCTGTGTAGGTCAACGTCCTGCAACTTGTGCCATGTCACAGTTTTCAAGAAAGCCGACACAGGAAAGATGGCACGTGCACGTAGCCAGCGGCTCATATGGTTTCGCGAGATGTGGTAGAGCATCGACTCGTTGGGAATGACGAAGATGTTGTCCTGCAGTTCCTTCAAGTTTCGTATACGCATGATTTCCTCGTGCGTATTTGGGTCGCGGAAAATAAAGTCGCCAAAGCCCATATGCTCGGCCAACAGGTTGCGGAGGTCGATAATCATCTTTTTGGAGTTCTTGTCCACGAACTTGAATCCGTTGGCAATGGCCTTTTCCCGATTTTCTATCTCACTACTCTGCATGATAAGGGGAATGTATTCGTCTCGCTCGCGTATAGCCTTAAGCAGTTTGAGTCCTGCCTCGGCATCCTTTTTCCCATCTTTGGGGAAACGACAGTCACTGATAACACCCAGCACGTTGTCGTGGTATTTATCATAGAGAGCCCATGCCTCCTCATAGTTTCTTGCCAACACCACTTTTGGGCGGCCTCGCATGCGCAGAGTAGCGCTATGCGGATTCAGAGCTTCTGTTGCAAAGCGCTGGCTTTGAGCTAATATATAGCTATAGAGATTGGGCAACACCGAGCTATAGAACCGGATGCTGTCTTCCACCAGCAGTATCATCTGTACACCAGCTTCCTCAATATCGTGTTCGATATTCATCTTATCCTCAATCAGTTTAATAATCGACAAGATGAGGTTTGTGTTTCCTAGCCAACAGAACACATAGTCGAAAATCGACATGTCCTCGTTCTCTATTCTTCGAGTAATGCCGTGAGAGAAAGGAGTGAGCACCACGCAAGGAATCTCTGGGAACTTGGCCTTGATGGCTCGTGCCACGTCAAAAGCGTCATTGTCGGCGGTTCCCGGCATACAAATCACCAAATCGATACTTGTGCTTTGCATTACCTCGGCAGCCTCTTCTGTGGTTGAAACCTGCTTGAAGGTAGGCGGGTAGCGCAATCCCAGTTCGGTGTATTCGTTGAAAATCTTCTCGTCAACACGTCCGTCGTCTTCCAGCATGAAAGCGTCATAGGGATTGGCAACGATGAGCACGCTATATATACGGTGCGTCATCAGATTGACGAACGACACATCCTTCAATATGAACTTGTTCCACTGAAGTGGCATGTTATTTTCCATCGGTTTCTGTTTTTGGAGTCTTTGTTATTTCAAACCGCTGCTGCGGATATATGTCGGCGAACACCCATGCCCTTTCTACAACAGGAAGAACGACAAAAAGTCAGCATTCACTTTATCGCCTGCAAAATTACACTTTTTTTGTCTAACAGCCAAACTTTATCACCAACTTATCCGCTCGTCTTTCATTTCGTCTACAGGCCGTAGACGAATTTCAAGGTGCCTTGAACAAAAAGCTTCCAAACACCGAAACCATAGGAAACAAAAACGGCAGTCGCAACATATCATCATTTTTCCTGCCTTACCGCTATTTTCCGCTAACGAATGTTGCGAATATCCAAAATTATATTTACTTTTGCAGTGCGAAAGGGTTATGGCTCTATCCTTTAAGCAAAAGCAACTTTCAAGAAGCGTTAAAACCTGAAAAACCTAAGATATCTACAAAATGATTGACAATCCGCACAGAAGGCAGAAGAAATATGTGAACGAGGTGAAAGACTATATCACCATTGCAATTGCCATGATTATCGGAAGCGTGGGATGGGTAGTGTTTCTTTTGCCCAACAAAATCACCACCGGTGGCGTAGCCGGCATTGCATCTATCGTTTATTGGGGCACAGGCATACCCGTACAAATACCGTATTTCGCCATCAATGCCTTGCTGCTATTGGCAGCGCTCAAGGTTCTCGGATGGAAATTCTGCGTAAAGACCATATATGCGGTTACCGTTTTCACCCTTGCTGTGTCGGTGTTGCAGCAACTTACAGAAGGTGTTCACCTACTGGCCGACCAGCCTTTCATGGCCACCATTGCTGGAGGCTGCTTCTTAGGAATCAGCGTTGGATTGGGCCTGTGCTGCAACGGAAGCACCGGAGGCAGCGACGTGGTGGCTGCCATTGTCAACAAATACCGCGACATCTCACTTGGCCACGCTATTCTTCTTTGCGACATGGCCATTGTCACTTCCAGTTATTTCGTTTTGAAAGATTGGGAGCAGGTGATATATGGCTACGTAGTGCTGGTCATAGTGTCTATTTGTGTAGACCGCGTGGTGAACAGCATGCGCAGCAGCATCCAACTGTTCATCATATCCGAGAAGCCAGAGGAGATTGGTCGCCTCATCAACGCAGAAGCACAACGCGGCTGCACCATCATCAACGGGCAAGGTTTCTTCTCTGGTGCCCAGACCAAGATTCTTTTTGTGTTGGCACGCCAAAGTGAATCGAAGCGTATCTTCCAAATCATCGATGAAGTGGACCCTCACGCCTTTGTTTCTTCAAGTGCTGTCATAGGTGTCTATGGCAATGGATTCGACCCGTTCAAGGTGAAACATTCTCAGCCTCATGAGCAAAGTGCCATGGCAGAAAAACCAACCAGACAGTAACCACTGTCAATATCCATATTAAGTTGGCGAGCCTTCATCGCTTTTTTTGTTGAAAACGTCTTTTCCAATGGCTGGTGGGGATTTTTTCCATCAACCGTTACTGCTGTCTCAGAATCATTTTATATCTTTTCAGCATCGAAAAAACATGATAACAGTTCTTGCATCAACAAAGATCTCTGTTGTCTTGGCAACATTTGCAGGTTGAGACGTCGATTACAAGGGGTGTTCTTTTTGGACGAGCATCTACAACACGTGAAGACAAAGCTATCCACATGGTTATGGTATTCATATTATCAGGGTTGCTTTTTGTACCTAGTCAACAACCAAAATCAATACATTAGACAAAACTTACAATCTTCGAAATCATCTGTTGATTGCGCAGCATCTTCCGCCTTTGCTTTGTTCTGCAATTCACACACAACCATCGGAAACCGAACTTTTCGCAAACTCGCTTAATCATTGTTTTGGAAAAAAAATTCACGTCAAGCCAAGAAATCGGGGGGTCTTTGCACACATATATTTATTTTTTTACTAACTTTGCACAAAACTTAACACAAAATGTTGCCACACTGCTCTAAACATTTTCAGACAAAAGAGAGATGAAATCGTTAATTCTGCCATTTTCACCTTGGAAAGAAAAAACTTTCCACGAGCTTTATAATAAGTATTATAAGGCTTTGGTGAATTATGCTATGCAAATGCTGGGCGAACAGGCAATGGCAGAGGATGTGGTGCAGGACACTTTCGTACAGCTTTGGCAACAGGGAAGCCGCGAACGCAGCACGATTCATATCAGAGCTTTTCTTTACAATGTAACACACAATGCAGCCATCGACCGCCTAAGACACAACAAGGTGGAGAATGACTATAGGCACCATTATGAAGAAGTGGTAAGCGACGATGATGAGAGCCTATTCAGCGAAGAAGTTTTTCGCCAACTATTCGAAGAGATTGACCGTTTACCAAAAAGACAGCGCGAGGTGTTCCTCGAACTGATGAAGGGAAGGAAGAACCGAGAGATAGCCCAATCGTTGCAGATTGCAGAGCAAACTGTGATGAAACTTAGACAACGTGGAATGAATACGCTGCGTACCCGAATGAACGGAAAGTCTGATTTATTGCTGCTGTTTCTTTTTCCCTGACTTCTGTTTTTTTTCATAATACACCATCTCTGAACTCATTTTTCCATCCTACAATGTACCTACTTTTTGCTTTTCATCCGTAACAGGATAAAAGCAAGAATATGAAAGTATCTATACATACACTATTAAGGAAACAGCTGACTGGGGAAATATCTTCAGACGAGAAACAGTATTTGCAAGAATGGATGGCCAATCATCCGGAAGCGAAAGCAGAATATGAGAAGTTGCTCGACAACACTTCTCTCTCTGAGCGCTATACGCAATATGCACAGGTGGATGCAGAGAAAGGATGGGAAAGACTTCAAGAAAAAATCACCACTTCCAACGCTAAGATACCAAAGAAAAGAACCTTGCTTTATCGCGTCGCCGCTGTGGCTATAGTTTTCATTATAGGAGGTGCTTTCTGGTATCATCGTGACTATACTCTGGTGACTCCACCAGAAATCACCGAACAAGTGAAAATTGCAATGCAGCAAAGCCAAGAAAGCGGATGGCAAGGAGGTGAAGTGATTTCATCCAAGGCAACCAACAAGCCCATCATCACACAAAAAGAGCAAGAGCGATATCATGTAGACGAGCATTTCGCCGAGCAGCTTGCAGAAGCCAAAAGAGTAACTACTTACCACGACAAGGAGTATTGGATTACCCTCGATGACGGCACGTTGGTGCATTTGAACTATAACAGCCGGCTGATATATCCAGAGAGATTCGGCGACCGTCGGGATGTCATTCTCGAAGGCGAGGCCTATTTCATGGTAGCCAAAGACAAGAGCCGCCAGTTTGTTGTTCATACACCACAGGGCGAAGTGAAAGTCTACGGCACAGAATTCGTGGTGAACACCGCTTCCGACTCACTTTCTACAACATCTGTCACACTCGTCAAAGGCAGCATCAGCTTTACCACCCACGATGGAAAGGAGACCATGATGGTTCCCAATCAGCAATTGTCTGCCAACAACAACATCTTGTCGGCCATTAGTGTGGACACTGCTCCACTTACAGCCTGGAATGAGGGAAAATTCCTTTTCCAAGCCTGGTCATTAGAGCGCGTGATGAATGTGCTTTCTCGTTGGTACAACATAAAAGTCGAGTTTGGTTCCGACCATCTCCGAAAGTATCAGCTCGACGGTTACTTCAGTCGTTACGACGGTTTCGACTCCATTCTGGAATCAATAGAAGCTGTGCTCAATGTGAAAATAGAAAAAAGCAATAACACCATCCTTATTACAGAACATACATCAAACATATAATATTATTAATTTACAAACACATGGAAAAAAGCAAAAACATGAAAAAGCGCGTCTGTGTGCTATTATGGCTGATTCTATCTATGCTGCCTTTGTCAGTAGAGGCCGCCATGCCCGCAGACACGAAAGTAAGTGTTGACTTCAAGTCGGTGCCTGTGGCGACAGTTCTCAACGCCATCCAGAAACAGGCAGGCCTGAGCTTTGTCTACTCTACAGAGGAAGCTGCGCGGTGGCCGAAGGTTACTATCCGTGCCACCAAGAAGAGTGCAGGCGAAATTATTGGGCAACTGACGAATCTCATTGGTTGTTCCTACACCATCAAGGGCAACATCGTGACCATTACCAAGCAGCAACTCAGCGGTCGCGAGCGCACTGTCCAAGGCTATGTGCGCGATGAGAACGGCGAGCCACTGATGGGTGTTCCCGTATGTATCGGAGAGAACCGAGTATGCGCGGTAACCGATGTGAATGGTTTCTATTCTTTCAAGATTCCCGTAGAATCTACTGTGCTGAAGTTCTCGTATGTTGGTCTCGACAACGAATATGTGCAAATAGCCCAAGGCAGCACAGACATCAGCCGAGACATTGTGATGCATGCAGACAACCAGCTTGGCGAAGTGGTTGTAACAGGTATCTTCAACAAGGCAAGAGAAAGCTATACGGGAGCAGTCACTACCATCGACAAGGAAGACCTGAAGATGCACAAGGGCCAGAACCTGCTTCAGACGCTGAAGACCATCGACGCCTCGATGAACTTCCAGGTGAACAACCTTGCGGGCAGCAACCCGAACAGCCTGCCGCAAATCAACATCCGCGGTAACTCGAGCCTGCCCATGAGCGTGGCCGAGTTCAACAGTTCGACAAGCAACGCTGTCAACACACCGCTCATCATCCTCGACGGATTTGAGATGTCATTGGAGAAGCTGATGGACTATAACGATGAGGAGATAGAGTCGATCAACATTCTGAAAGATGCTGCCGCCACAGCCATCTACGGCTCGCGCGGCTCAAACGGTGTCATCGTGGTGACCACACGCCAGCCTGAGGTCGGAAAACTGCGCATCAATGCCGAGGTGGGTGTCGACATAGAGGCCCCCGACCTGACAAGCTACGACTATCTGACCGCCCGTGAGAAGTTGGAGCTGGAGAACTCGCTGAACCTCTATTCTGCCGACTATGCCAACAACGACTATAACTTTCATGAGCACTACAACACCAAGCTTAAGAGCGTGCTCTCAGGAGCTACTACCGACTGGCTGAACAAGCCCGTGCGCACAGGCGTGGGCTCCCACTACAACCTACGTCTGGAAGGCGGTAGCGACCAGTTCCGTTGGGCCGTCAGCACCAACTACAAGGATACCGAGGGTGCCATGAAGAACTCCTACCGCCGCTCGTTCAACGGAAGCATCCAACTGGTGTATACGCTGAAGAACGTTACCTTCAAGAACTACACGACACTGGGACTAGTGCGCTCGCAGGAGAGCAATTTCGGCAACTTCAACCAATATGTTGCCCTACAGCCGTATGACATCCCTTACGACGAAAACGGGGCGCTGCGCCAGTATTTCGAGGCCTTCCTCGGTCCCTCACAGGGAACAGGACGCGCCAACCCGCTCTACGACGCTGAGCTGAACACCATCAACAAGTCGGGGCATGAGACGTTGACCAACAACTTCGCCATCGAGTGGAAGATTATTCCCGACCTGACCTTCCGCGGACAGTTCGGCATCAGCAAGCTCAACAACTCTAGCGACTATTTCCTGCCGGCTGAGCACTCGTACTTCACCACCAACAGCTATGGCCACTATTATGAGTATAACTCTGACGAGGGTTTCCTGCGCCGCGGTCTCTACCGCTACGGCACGGGCAACGGCTACAGCTACGACGGAAATGCCACACTCTCGTACAGCCACCTGTTTGCTGACAAGCACCTGCTATATGTAGGTGCCGACTACTCCATCTCAGCCCGCGACAACCTGTCGTACACATTCACGGCTGAGGGCATCTCCGACAGCGAGAACCCGTTCCTGGGCAACGCCCGCCAGTATCTGCACGATGGAACGCCCGGAGGCAGCAAGAGCAAGTCGCGCCGAGTCGGTTTCACCACGAACGTGAACTACACCTACGACGGTCGCTACTATCTTGACTTTTCCTACCGTGTTGACGGCAGTTCCACCTTCGGAAGCGAGAAGAAATGGGCTCCTTTCTGGTCGACTGGTATCGGCTGGAACGTACACAACGAGAAGTTTCTCAAGGACAATCCCGTGCTCAACATCCTGCGCTTGAAGGCATCTATCGGTGAGGTAGGCTCGCAGATGGGCAGCGGAACGGGCGCTAACACCATCTTCCACTCGATTACCTCAAGCAAGTATATGAACTGGGTGGGCTCGCAGCTGACCGCCTGGGGTAACCCGCGCCTGACGTGGCAGACAACGCGTGAACTGAACCTGGGCTTGGAATTCGGCATCCTGAAAGGCCTGCTCAAGGGCGAGTTCAACTTCTACGACAAGAAGACATCAAACTTGCTGTCGAACATGGACTTGCCATCGAGTATGGGTATCAATAATTACATCGCCAATGTGGGTGAAGTAAAAAACCGAGGATGGGAATTGGCACTGAGTGGTTATCCGATACGTGACATGCGTCACGGCTTCACTTGGATGATGACAGCACAGTTGGTCTATAACAAGAACTGGATATCCAAGCTCTCGGATTACGTGAAAGCACAGACAGAGTCGTACCGCGAGCAGAATGTGGACGTTTCGACCTTGTTCTATGAAGGAAGACCACAAAACTCTATCTATGCAGTGAAATCATTAGGCATCAACCCGTCTACTGGTAATGAGATTTATGTCGACCGCGACGGTAACATTACCGACTCTTGGAGGCCCGGCGATAAGGTGTTCTGCGGACAGGCAGACCCGAAATACCGCGGCAATTTCGGAAACATCATCCGCTACAAGGGATGGACCCTCAATCTCACCTTTACTTATTATTGGGGCGGCTACCGCTACAACAGCACCCTACTCGACAAGGTGGAAGTGCCCATCGCGGCATTGAAATCGCAGAATGTTGACCGCCGTGCGCTTACCGACCGCTGGATGAAGCCTGGCGACGTGACGTTCTTCAAGGGATACAGCGAGAATGCAACCCGCGCCACTTCGCGCTTTGTGATGAAAGACAATGTGTTGGAACTCTCTACGGCAAGCTTGCAATACCGCTGGGACGGCTCGTGGCTCAAAAAGAACCTGGGCATGCAGTCGATGATCTTCGGCCTCAACGCCAGCGACCTCGTACATTGGGGAACCATCAAGCAGGAGCGTGGTATCAACTATCCCTATGCACGCAACATCCAAGCAAGTGTGAAACTGCTGTTCTAATATAAGTTGAAAAGTTGAAACATAGAAATTTTGGAAAATATGAAGACAACAATATTATTCAAAGTAAGGAAAATGGCGAAAGGACTGCTGCCAGTTTGCCTTTTTGCCCTCAT